>CADBQE010000108.1 GCA_902796695.1 uncultured Lachnospiraceae bacterium | reverse complement strand
AAAGCTCTGCGACAAAGGTCTGTTCGTGAATGAAAACGGGACGGTCCGTGCCGTGATGACCCGGGAAGAATATTTCGCGGCCCAGAGCCGCCAGTTCGTGGAAGAGACCTTTGAGGGATCCCTTCCCGCTTTTATTTCCGCCTTCTCCTCCGGCCGCAAGCTGTCGGCTAAGGAGGTCGCGGAGATCCGAAGCCTGCTGGACCATTGGGCAGGAGGAGATAAGGAGGACTCGTGATGAAAGACATCTTCATTCAGGTCGTTACTTTAAGTTTGTCCGCCGCCCTGATCGCCGCCCTGGTGATGGCGCTGCGGCTGGCGCTCCGTAAAAGCCCGCGCTTCATCGTCTGCGCGCTCTGGGCCCTGGTCGCGGTACGCCTGCTGATCCCGGTGCTGCCCGAAAGCAAGGTGTCCGTGGTGCCCAGCGCCGTGAGCAGCGGCAGCGTGGTGGAAGAGGTCGCGGCCCGGCCGGTGGAACCCGTCGTGCGGGTCAGCCAGAAAGAGCCGCGCTATGTCAAGATCATTGAAAAAACACCGCAGATCCCCGTGAAATATGAGGCCGGCGAGGCCTATGTGGAAGTCTCAGAAAAGACGCTGGATGCGCCGAAGACCGTCGGCACGAGCATCGTCCCGGTCCTGGCCTGGATCTGGCTCGGCGGCACGATACTCATGATGGGCTACATGCTCTTCAGTTACCTGCGTATCTGGCGCAAAGTGCGCATCTCTGTGCGGGACAACGGCAACGTATACCTGTGCGACACCATCGCCTCCCCCTTCATCCTCGGCATGTTCCGCCCGAAGATCTACATCCCGTCCGGACTGGCGGAGAAGGACAAGGCCTATGTGATGGCGCACGAGCAGGCGCACCTCAAACGCCTGGACCATATCTGGAAACCCCTGGGCTGGCTGCTGCTTTCCGTGCACTGGTTCAACCCGGTGATGTGGGCTGCCTACATCCTGCTCTGCCGCGACATCGAGCTGGCCTGCGACGAAAAAGTCACCGGCCGCGAAGGCGACGGCTTCCGCAAGGCCTATTCCGAGGCCCTGCTGGCCTGCAGCCTGCCCGCCCGCCTGGTCACCGCCTGCCCGCTGGCATTCGGTGAGGTGGGCGTGAAGACCCGCATCAAATCGGTGCTGAATTATAAGCGGCCGGCCTTCTGGATTCTGGCCGTGACCCTGGTGGGCTGCGTGATCGCAGCCGGCTGCGCCCTGACCAACCCGACCCAGCCGGCCACGACGCCGGACCAGACCGTCGCGCCGACGGATAAAACGGAGACGCCGACCGACAAAACCGACGCGCCGACCGACCCCTCCATCCAGCCTACCGCCACGCAGGAACCCGCGACCGAACCCGGCCCCGCGGATCCGACCGTTTCGCCGGACATCCCGCGGGATAACGTGAAGAAAGTCTCCCTGACCGTCGATCAGGAAGGCGTCATGCTGGCAGAGTGGGTATCTCACTGGGATACCGGGATCGTCCCGGCGGACCTGTATAAAGATGACCTGGGCACGTCCTTTTATATCCTGGACCGGGGCGGGAAGCAGATCCTGAAGAAAGTCGGAGATCAGATCAGCACCCTGTCCCTGGATTTCTGCACAGACCCCCAGCGCTTCCTCTTTGCGCACGAGCACGTAGAAGTGCCGGGCCTGGAAACGACCCCGCTCACGACCGCGCAGGTGAGCTACGTGCTCAGCAGCGAAGCGCTCTACCGTCTGCCCATGGCCTGGGCGGAGCTCTTTAACGACGACCCGACCACCTACGAGACCATCGCCCTGCCGGACGGTCTCCGCGGAGAAGACGTCCGGGATCTGATCCTGAGCGGCGAAGGAGAGCAGTGCAGCCCCTTGCTGGTCACGGATTCCAAAGGAAATTTCAAACTGCAGGCGGACCATCAGACCTGGGAATCGACCAAATCGGGCTACAGTGTCGTCTGGACTGATGAAAACACGCTGGATGTCTTTACGGAACAGGTATGCTGGGAGATCACCATGCCCCGGCAGGAGGTCCGGGTACTGGCGGAACCTACGGAAGAAGAACTGCTGATCCTGGCCCCTGTGGAAAAAGCCGAGGCTTTCGTGTATCACTTCCGCGGCGGGTACTGCTATACCAGCGGCATCCAGATGATTGACTGGGAGATGGTCCCCGGGAACTATGCTCGCTTTACGGGCGGCACCGTATACGTGATGGCCCCCCGCGAGGGCGGCATCGATATCCAGTCCCTGAACCCCGGCGTCTCCTCCGTCTACGCGGAAGGCCCGAAAGAAGACCTGACCGCCCGCCGCGCGGACATCCTGGCCGGCACGGTGCTGCCGCTGTATGATCACAGACCCGTGGACGAAAACTTCCCCGGCTTCCGGATCGACATGGACGGCGACGGCAAGCCGGAAGAGGTCGGCATCGCCCCCGGCGTGGGCAATCACAACGCCCTGACCTGGGAACTGACCTTAAACGGCCGCCCGGCCGGCACCAGCTGGATGCATTATGCGCAGGTCCCGATGGCCGGTGCTTCCTATGCGATCGATGAGGTCCAGTGGCCGGAGGAAGGCAATTTCAGCCGGGAACGCGGGTATACGATGTACCTGGCCAGCCTGGACGGTGAGCACATCACGCTTTTCCTGGAGAGCATGCAGGAGACCTACGGCGTTGATTTCCTGGAATATCTGGGCGAAGAGGCCTTGCGCGCCGGCGCCCGCACCCGCATCCGCGGCCGCAAAATGATGGATGAATTCGTCCCGAACGCGCCGCTTTCGGACTACATCGCCGCCGGCTGGAAAGTGCGCCCCGCGGACGGCGACCGCCTGGACGTGACCGGAGACGGGGAAGAAAACACGCTGCGCGTCACGAACCTTTCCGCCCGGAACAGTTATCCGGTTTACAATGATCAGGACGGCATCAATACCGGCCGGAACAGTATTCCTTTCCATGAAGAATCCGCGAATACAGTCGGAACATGCTTGCCTTACCGGGAATTTATTGCCGTGGATGACGGCGAAGCTTATGCGGTCGTCCTGACGGCAGCAGTCGGGACCGCGCCCGGAGGCAGCCTGATGTCCCCGAGCTTCCGCTACGGCGATCTGTACTACGCGGCCAATAACCTCGGCGGCTATGACCTGATCGGTGAGATTATTCTGAACGGGACTACTCTCGGAATGCGCTACCGGCTGTCGGATGAAGAACTGAATCCGGCCGGTCCGGACATGAGTGTGGAAAAAGCCGGCTATCGTCTGATCAATGGCCTGGCGCGGCATCTGCCCGGGGCTGAAGAGACGGACGGATCCGCAGTGCGCTGTTTCCGGGAGACCCGGGAAGCGGCCGGCGGCGTACCGGTGAGCGATGAGGATTTATACGCACTGGACCGCCTGCTCGGGGATGTCTTTGCCGGTCACTTCCTGCTGGACGAATATGAAGACGTGCGGGACATTGACCTGACCTGGCTGTACTATGACGGCCTCTGCACCGGTCCGGTGCCGCAGCCCGGTGTCCGCGTGACCGGAGAAGAAGAGGCCGAAGTGCTGGCTCTGATGGGAGAAACGCACGCCTTGCAGCCGCTGTTCAAGATGGACCGGCAGGCCGCGGCAGACCTCTTCCGGGCATACACCGGCTATGATCTGTCAGAAGCTTCCGGTACGATGCCCGGCACCTATGTGGAAAAGTACGATGCCTGGTATTATCTGAGAAGCGACAGCGCGATCCTGTCATTCCGTATCGTGGATGCCTGCCTTCTCCCTGACAGCAGCTGCGCCGTCCTGTGGCAGGGACGGAACCAGCAGACCTACGGCATCGCCACGCTGAAGCCGGCCCTGGGCGGTTATCACATCGCCGCGAACCGTGTGCTGACGGAAAAAGAACTGAGCGGGGCAGCCGTACGGGGAATCCTTGCAGCTGGCTGCACAAAAATCCTGGATTATGAATCGGCAAAGTCCGGGAATGCCCGGGAGATCGAATGGGACGGCGCCCCCATCCTTCCGGCGGACTTTGCCTGGGGTGAGTTCGATCTGCTGGTTCTGGATCAGCTGGGCAGGCGCCTGATCTGCCGCGACAGCAGCGGTCAGATCAGCTCCGCGGCGCTGGATTTCTGCAGCCGCCCCGAACAGCTTGCGTCCTGTGCCGGACTGCTGTACATCCTGGACGGGACGGAAGTGCTGCGCATGACCCGGAACGGGCCCGGCGTTCCTCTCGCCGTGGCGCTGGAGAAACGGACTCCGCTACCGGACGGTCTGGCTGCCGGGGACGTACTGGAAATGGAAGCCTATGTAGAAGGCGAAAGCGGGGAATGCGAGCTGCGGCTGATCACCCGGAACCACGGCAATTTCCTGCTCCGGCAGAATGCCGATTCTTTCGAACCCACCGATTCGGGATGGCAGATGGAACAGAACGGATCCTCCGTCAGTATCCGGGTCCGGGACGGCGCCTGCTGGGACCTGGAGATCCCGGAAGCGGACGTTTGGGTCACGGACGTGCGGAGAGATACCGGCAATGAGTATCTGACGCTCTACGTTCGGGAAGCCGGCGCCGATCAGGCGGAACTCAGACTCTACAGCCGGACGGGGCACCTGGAGGCGGTCAGCAGCATTTCCCTGTCGGATCTGGTCCGACCGGAGGACCGGCTCATTGCCTTCGGCCTGGCGCATTGCTATGACGGCCTGTATCTGTACCGGATCACGCCCGGCGTGAATAACCGGACAGAGCGCCCGGCCGTTACCGATCTCGGTGATGTTGAAAAAGAGATCCTGCAGGGAAAATCCGTGCCGCTGGACTTTGATCTGCCCGGGCCGCTGACCCCGGCTCCCGTCGCTTTCCGGATCGATCTGGATCAGGACGGGACGGCGGAAGAACTGTCCCTGGCGCCGAGTCAGACCGCTGCCGGAAAGACGGGACTGGAATTCTATTGCAACGGCTGCTCCGCCGGTATCAGCCGGTTCGTCGAGTACGCTTACGGCGGTAGCCAGATCACGGAAACCGATGAAGCGGCGTTCTTCCCGGCGGATGCAGGGTTCCGGTTCCGGCTCGCCAGCCTGGACGGCAGGACGATCTCTCTCATCATGAGCAGCCCGGAAAAGACGCTGGCCGTGGATTTTATCACGCTTGAGCCGCAGCTTGCCTCTTCCCGGACCGCGCGGTTCGCCAGAACCCGGATGCGCGGAGAAGGAAAGACCATAGATGATTTCATCCCCTGTCAGGGCATCTGGCAGTATCTGAAAGAGGGCTGGGAAGTCAGGCCTGCCGAAGGAGATGTCATGGAGATCCCCGGTGCCGGTCCTCAGGTCATTCATATGATCTATTCCGAACAGGGGCTGTTCGCTGACGGCAGCTATTACCAGGAAAAGATCCGGCTCCAAAACAGCTCCGCGGAAACGGTGCTGGGGTTCACCGAAGGCGAGCATGATCGGATCTCCCGCCGCTTTGACCGTCTGACCTATACCGCTGCCGAAGACGGCGCTTTTGTCCGGCTCACAGGCTGCCAATATGACGGAAGCCGCAAAACAGTTTACGGGTTAATGGGCGGCAATGGCGTATGGCGGTTTGAGGAACTCCCATAAAAACGAATCGGACGGACTGTGTGAGGCAAATAAACAGGGCCGCTCCCCCGGAAAGGGGAACGGCCCTTTGCGTACTTGTCAGCGGGGACGGTTCTCTTTGACACATCGGTGAGCTGATTGTTGTCAAAGAGAACCGTCCCCATTGACACCTGACCTCACAGCCCCGCCTGCTCCCGGATGAACCGCTCCACCGCTTTTACGTCCCCGTGCAGGGTCCCCTGCACAAAGTGCGGCTTCCCGCCGCCGCGGCCCGCGAATGCCTCATTCAGGGCTTTGGCCAGTGCCCGCAGATCGCCGCCTTCCTGCCCCAGACAGTAACGGATGCCGTCTTCTCCGCAGTCGGAAAGGACGGCACAGATGCCGCCGCAGGTCTGCATGACCGCGTCCGCGAGGCGTCGGGCAGAATCCACGCTCATGTTTTCTTCGACCAGCAGCACAGAGCCTCTGCCGGCCAGGGCTGCCGCTTTTTCTTCAATCGCCCGGGTCTCCAGGACGGCCAGCCGTTCGCGGAGCCCCTGCGCCTCCTTCTTTAGCCGCAGCACCGCAGCGGCGGTCTCGGTCTCTTTGGCGGAGAGGGTCACGGAGACCTGGTGGTTCTGGGCCTGGATGGCGTTCACATAGCGCAGCGCCCGCTCTCCGGAGAGCATTTCAATGCGCACGCCGCCCCGGTGAGCCTGGCAGCTCACGAATTTGATCAGCCCGACTTCACCCGTGACCCGCACGTGCGTCCCGCAGCAGGCACAGACGTCCGTGCCGGGGTACTCCACGATCCGGATGGCCCCCGAGAGGTCCTTCAGGTCCTTTTTGGTGCGGAATTCCATCCGCTGCAGTTCCTCTTCCGAAGGATAGTGCACCAGGACGGGCGTATTGGCGCGCACTGCCCGGTTCGCGGCGTCCTCCACCTTCAGGAGATCCTCCCACGCAATGGGAACGTTGTAGTCGATGATCACGAACGGATCGGAAATGTGGAAGCCCACGTTGTCGCAGTGAAACGTGGAGCAGATCAGCCCGCTGGCAATATGCTCCCCCGAATGCTGCTGCATCAGGTCCAGCCGGCGCGCTTCGTCCACCCGGCCGTGCACGGCGGTGCCAGGCGCGATCGGCCTGGGGCAGAAGTGGCGTATTTCGCCGTCCGCCTCCTTCACAAACGTGACCGGAACCTCGTTCAGCCACCCCCTGTCCGCGGGCTGGCCGCCCCCTTCCGGGTAAAACGCCGTCCGGTCCAGGGTGACCGAAAAGCCGTCTTTCTCCGGTTCGCAGGCCAGCACTTCCGCGTCAAATTCGAACAGATAGGGATCCTGATAATAAAGCCTTTTTGCCATAATTCCCTCCGGAAAGCAGAATGATCTCCCTTATTTTACCGCACCGCCGGACAGAAAACAAGGATGACAAAACGGCGAAAGCATCATGCCTGCTGCAGCGGCACGGCCGGCCTGACAGGGAAATGGATATCGGCAATTTGTTATTGACACAGGAGAAGTTAACGGAACAATTTGTGCGGAAACATCCGGAAAAACCGGAAAGTATTGACATTTAATAGAAAGGAAAACGGGAATTCATGTGTATTTGGGAGGAATGTTAAATTTTCTCGCTTGCAATGTCGATGAAATAGAGAGAGAATAAAAATGGGTCAAAAGAAACATGATCGTTGGGATCGAACAGTCAAAAAGAGGAGGGAGATTATGAAAAAAGGTTGCTGGCTGGTTCTTGGATTATTCTTGGTAGTTTCCCTTGCCTTCAGCGTGTCGGCACAGGAGAAAAACTTATCGAAGGGAGAGGTTTTTGAAGGAATTAAAGAGTTCGAATACCAGGTGTCTCCGGAAAAGAATCCGGAACAATGGGAGGAACTGAATACGTTTTCTCAAAAAGTTGAAGCGTGCCGGATTCCTGAGGAAGTACTAAACCGCATGAGCAATCAGGGACTGGCAGAAGCCGTGTCGGATTTTCCTCTTCTGGGGAATATTCTTGTTTATGACACGATGGAAAACTGCTATAAGTCGCTGCTCCTGCAATGTGATGCGCTGCGCGCCCTAACCAACAGAAAAGAAGGGATGGAAGCACTGGCGGATAAGTATATAAGACTTATTCATTACCTGGGGGTAGAAAGTGATGAAAGAATTAACGAAAACTATCCTTCACAGTCATTATCGGTTCTGTTTCTGGAAGAGTTGATTTCGAATCCGGAAGTCTTTGGCTCTCTGAAAGAGGAAACGCAATATAAGGTTCTGAATGCATCTGTCAGCTTTTATGAAGGAACAGAGAACTCCATTCTCGTTTTCCGTCAGAGGGAAACGTATGAAAAAATGATTGCTTT
>CADBQE010000107.1 GCA_902796695.1 uncultured Lachnospiraceae bacterium | reverse complement strand
TAGATCTCGCTCAGCCAGTAGTTGGCCGTAATGGCGCCGGAGTTGGACAGGATCAGGCCGCCCACGGAATAGGTGACGGTGGAGTTCTCCTTGACGCGCCAGTCGTTGATCTGCAGGTAGTTGTTGACGATGTCTTTATAGTTCAGCAGAACGCTCTTGACGTTCCGCACTTTTTCACGCTGCTTGCGGTACAGAATGTAGGCCTTGGCTACGTCGGAATAACCGGCTTCGGAGAGAACTTTTTCCACGCAGTCCTGAATGTCTTCCACGGCGACCTTGCCGTCTTTGATCTTCGGTTCGAATTCGGCGGTGACCCTGAGGGCCAGCATATCGACGATACTGGGATGATACTGCCTGCCGCAGGCATCGAAGGCTTTCGTGATCGCGGCGCTGATCTTCTGAACATTGAATTCCGCGATCTCGCCGTCACGTTTAACGACCTGGTACATGATTGTTGGTTGCTCCTTCTCTTAAGATTTTTGTGGGATTCAATTATCCGGATCCCGTCGGGAAAATGGCGCAGGGGCCGCAATGCCCCGCGGCTGCGGGGCATTTATCAGTGTAGCACCGATATGGGGGGAATGTCAATATATAGGTGAGGTGATTTTTGAGAAATACTATATCTTGTAGTCGCTGCGGCTCCTTTGGCGACAGAAGCGCCGCGCTCTGCCGTTACTGCCGTTAATCCACGCCGCGCAGACCGACTTCTTTTACATAGGGCCGCATCAGGTCTGCCCAGCGCTTCATGTCTTCCGGAGAGGGACTGTGCAGGCCCGCGAAAAGCACGGTCTCCCGGTCCGTGAATTTCTGAAGGAAGTAGCGGTCCGCGCCGCGGATCAGTTCGCCGATGGCGGGGAAGGAGGAATCGTCATGGAATTCCGCAACGACGGTGGTGCGGAATTCATAGGGGATGCGGCCTTCCTTCAGCAGGGCGACGGTTTCGTAAAGCGGTGCGAGATCGAGGCCCGGGCGGCCGGCGGTTTCGGGATAGCGCTCCGGAGAATTCTTGATGTCCACGGCAGCATAATCGATCAGGCCGCGGTCGATCAGGTCCCGCAGCAGCGCCGGGCGGAAGCCGTTGGAATCCAGCTTGAGCGGATACCCCAGGGCTTTGATCTTTTCGCACAGCTCCGGCAGCTCGGGCCGCATCAGCGGCTCCCCGCCGGTAAAGCAGACGCCCTCCAGCAGGCCCCGGCGCTTTTCCAGAAAGGAGAGCAGCTCGCCGTCGTCCATGACGGCCGGCGCGCCGGCGTCCAGCAGATCGCCGTTGTGGCAGAACGGGCAGCGCAGATCGCACCCGCCGAAAAAGACCGTGCACGCGACCTTGCCCGGATAGTCCAGAAGAGTCATTTTCTGCAGACCGTGTATTTTCATGAAACACCTCATATGACAAAATGACAGCCTTCCCGGGGAAGGCGTATCCACTATATCATGTAGCGGGAAGGAAAGCAAGCACGATATGTAGAGGAAACGGCGGCGTGACCGGCTCCTTTCCCCGCCGCGGACAAGACGGGAAAAGGATTCCGCCTCTTTTCCGGGTATATGGCGGCCGCGGGATAATTGTGCTATACTGCGATTATACGGATTTCTGTGCCGCGGAGAACGCGGGAAGAACCGCAGGGCGGAGAAGGCCGGAAGGAGTAACGAAAATGCTGACAGGGACGGAATGGGACAGCTTCACCGTGAGGACGCTGAAGCGCTGGCAGAAAATCTGCCTGGCGCTCAGCATCGCCGTCACGCTGCTGGGAGGCGGCCTGTTTCTGGCTTCTTCCCAGATCGGCGTCAGACAGAATGACTATAAAAAGAAGCGGGATGCGCCGGCACCAATGAACGGAGATGTCAGCCTGCTGGTATATGGGGAAGGTCTGTATGTGTTCAGCGAATACGGATGCGCTCTGAATGCTTTCGGAACGGACGGTTCGTTCCGCTATTCTCTTTCCGTGCCCGTCCATCAGAACGGAAAAGCAAGATTCTTCATGAAGGACGGCCGGATATTCATCGAGGACCGGAACGGTACCCTGTACCGGTTTGACACGGACGGAACATACCTCGGGAAAATCTATTACAACTATTCCGAAACGGAGAAGGAACTGATCTATGCCGCGGATGCCGCGGATGTGCTTACGGACACCGTCCCGGCTGTTTCAAAGGAAGTTCCGATCCCCTACGCGCTTCTGTATTTTGACGATGAGGTCATTATGTACAGCGCGCTGGATGCTGAGGAAAGAAATGTTATCGTCGCCGTTCACCGGAAGACCGGAGAAATAACGGTGCGGGAATATGACCCGGCCGGGAATGAATGGGGGGCGGTCCGGGCCCTGGAGGGATCCGTACTGGTTCCGGATCTGTTCCTGACAAGAAGCCCGGAGGGTCATGTATATCGGGTATCCTTCGGAACGCTGAGGCGGGATGAAGAAATCCTTTGGAGAACCGGACTGGCGGAGTGGGCTTTGGGAAGACCTCTGCTGGGCTGGCTGATCGCTTTCCTGGGAACTGCGGCAACCGCCGTACAGACGAAAATATACGGCAGGAAAAAGGGAAAACCTTCTGTCCGACGGTACGCGATGATGCATGCGGACACAGAACGGGAGAAATCTTGACAGAACGCATGTTCGGCTGTATACTGGAAACAGAGGAGAGAAGCTGTCATGCCGGACAAAACCTTTATTGCGATCGATCTGAAATCCTTTTATGCTTCCGTCGAATGCGTCGACCGGGGGCTGGACCCATTATCCGCGAATCTGGTGGTCGCGGATGAGAGCCGCACGGACAAGACGATCTGCCTGGCGGTTTCCCCTTCCCTCAAAGCGCTCGGGATCTCCGGGCGGGCCCGGCTGTTCGAAGCCAAGGCGCGGGTCCGGGAAGTAAATGCGGCCGGAAAGCAGAAAATCGACATGATCGTGGCGCCGCCCCGCATGCGGCGCTATATGCAGGTGAGCCGGCAGATTTATCAGCTCTATCTGGGCAGTGTGGCCCCGGAGGACATCTTTGCCTACTCCGTGGATGAGGTGTTTATCGACGCTACGCGCTATCTGGAAGCGAACCGGACCGACGCGCACGGCTTTGCCCGAATGCTGATCCGGAAGGTGCTGCGGGAGACCGGGATCACCGCCACGGCCGGAATCGGCCCCAACCTGTATCTGGCCAAGGTCGCCATGGATATCGTGGCCAAGCATATCCCGGCGGACGCGGACGGCGTCCGCATCGCGCAGCTGACGGAACGCAGCTACCGGGAACAGCTCTGGGCGCACGAGCCCATTACGGACTGCTGGCGCGTGGGGCCCGGAACGGCCAGGCGCCTAAAGAGCCGGGGCATCCTGACCATGGGCGACGTGGCCCGC
>CADBQE010000106.1 GCA_902796695.1 uncultured Lachnospiraceae bacterium | reverse complement strand
GCCGTGGAACTGACCAAGAAGCAGATCGCGGATTTCAACAGCACGAACACCGACGGCATCAAGTTTGAAGCCACGGTCGAAGCCGTTTCCGAATCCGATGCCGGCACCAAGGTGATCACGGACGTGGACGCGGCCGGTGACCTGTACTTCTTCGCGCAGGACCAGTTCGCCCGTCTGGTGCTGGCCGGCGCTCTGGCTCAGCTCGGCAAAGGGGCCGGCGACATCATGAAAGATACCAACGATGCCGGCGCCGTGGCCGCCGCCTCCGTGGGCGAAGACCTGTATGCCTATCCGCTGACCGCCGATAACGGCTACTTCATGTACTACGACAAGAGCGCCGTCGACGCCGCTCACCTGGGCTCCCTGGAAGACATCATTGCGGACTGCGAAGCCGGCAATAAGTACTTCGCCATGGAACTGGAGACCTCTGCCTGGTACGCCGTATCCTTCTTCTTCGGTGCCGGCTGCGTGTCCGAATGGACCACCGATTCCGACGGCAAGTTCACGGCTGTGAACGATGACTTCAACTCCGACAAGGGCCTGGCCGCCGCCAAGGGCATGAAGACCCTGCTGAGCTCCAAGTCCCACATCAACTCCTCTGACGTAGGCGAATTCTCCAAGGGCGCTGCCGTTGTCGTATCCGGCCCCTGGGCTTACAACGACGCCAAGAACATCCTGGGCGACAATCTGGGCGCTGCCGAACTGCCCAGCTTCACCGTGGACGGCCAGAGCTATCACATGGGCAACTTCAGCGGCTACAAGCTGCTGGGCGTAAAGCCTACCACCGATGCGGCCCGCTCCGCTTCCCTGCATAAGCTGGCCCAGTACCTGACCAGTGAAGCCGGCCAGCTGGAACGCTTCAAAGAACTGGCCTGGGGTCCCGCCAACAAGAACGCGCAGCAGAACGACGAAGTGAAGGCCAACCCTTCCCTGGCCGCTCTGGCCGCTCAGGCTCCTTATTCCAAGGTCCAGGGCAACATCCCCGGCACCTGGTGGGATATCGGCAAAGTCATTGCCACCGACGTGAAGGAAGCGGCGGATGAAGCCGGCCTGAAGGCTGCTCTCGAATCCTACAACACCAAGATCCAGAACGTTCTGAAGATAGACACCGACGGCTATATCCTGGTCGGCGCCTGGAATGACTGGAAGAACGACGACGAAGCTTACCGCATGGAAGAGAAGGACGGCGCGTTCATGTTCACGCTGGAAGTCCCTCAGTCCGATTACATGGGCGGCCGTATCGTAACGCCCGGTGCCTGGGACACCGATAAGGGCTGCACCATCGTGACCGAAGGTCAGGACCTGATCGATCTGGCCAGAACCGACAACAGCGACAACAACATCATCTTCCTGGCTCCTGGTACCTATGTGATCACCTACAACCAGGCTGCGAACACCATCTCGATCGTTCAGAAATAATCCGCTTTTCCCGGAAAGGAGGTTGGGGCCCCGTGCCCCAGCCTCTTTTCATAGAAAATAACGGAAAAACCTTTTGCCAAGATCGGGGGAACTATGAAAATAACGGATCTGGAATATCTGAAAATGCCGAAATGGCGGCGGGCGCTCGTCAGGATCGCCCGGCTCTTCACTTCCATTCCGAAAGGCATTCTGGGCCTGTTTGTCAGGATCGGCCTGTTCTTCAAGCGGGCGGCCCTGGCGGTCGGAAGAGAGATCAAAGATATCGTCCTGACATTTAAAAACGGAGACTGGAAGACCCGGATCTCTTATGTGATCATGGGCTTCGGCAATATAACGAGGGGACAGGTCCTCAGGGGCCTTCTGTTTCTGATTTTTGAAGGGGTATTCATCTTTTTCATGGTCAAGCCCACCGGCGGGCTGTACTGGCTGTCCATGCTGCCCTCCCTGGGCAAGGAAGGACCCGGCAAAGCCTACGATCCGGTGTACGACACCTACGTCACGGCTTATCATGACAACTCCTTCCAGATCCTGCTGTACGGCGTGCTGACCATCTTCTTTGTGATCGCGTTCGTGATCACCTGGCGGATGAATGTTAAACAGAACAAGATCGCGCAGCAGATCCTGGATTCCGGCAAGCCGTTAAAGAGCGGCAAAGACGACCTGCGCTCCATGGTGGACGACAACTTCCACAAGACGCTGCTGGCCCTGCCGCTTACGGGGATCATCGTATTTACGGTCATGCCGATCGTATTCATGATCCTGGTCGCCTTCACCAATTACGACGGCACGCACGACGGCTATTCCAATGCCCTGTTCACCTGGGTGGGACTGGAAAACTTCAATACCATGCTGGGCATCGGCAGCGGCACGAAAGTGTACGCGGCCACCTTCGGGGAGATCCTGCTCTGGACGCTGATCTGGGCTTTCTTCGCCACCTTCACCAACTACTTCCTGGGCATGCTGGTGGCCATGATGATCAACAAGAAGGGCATCCAGTTCAAGAAATTCTGGCGGACCGTCCTGGTCATGACCATCGCCATACCGCAGTTTATCTCGCTGCTGTATGTTTCCAAGATGTTCGCCCAGAACGGCATGGTGAACCAGTTCCTGCAGAGCATCGGGGTCCTGAAGGGGCTGGACTTTATCCCGTTCCTGGATAAGCCGCTTCCGGCCAGGATCTCCGTGATCATGATCAATATCTGGATCGGGATCCCCTACCTGATGCTGATCGCCACGGGCATCCTGATGAATATCCCGCAGGACCTGTACGAATCCGCGAAGATCGACGGCGCCAGCGGCTGGAAGCAGTATACGAAAATCACGCTGCCTTACATGCTGTTTATAACCGGACCGTATCTGCTAACCAGTTTTACCAGCAACATGAATAACTTCAACGTGATCTTCCTGCTGACAGGAGGCGGACCGACGAACGCGGCGGCTTCCACGGCGGCCGGCTCGGCCGGGTATACGGACCTTCTGATCACCTGGCTGTTCAAGATCACGACCGGCGCGGAATCGCAGTATTATTTCGCTTCCGTCATCGGCATTCTGGTATTCATGGTCGTCGCGGCGATCTCGCTGATCGTTTACAACCTGCTGCCGTCCGTGAAGAATGAGGAGGATTTCCAGTAATGAAACAGAATGAGAATACCCCTTTAAAACAGCATATGGGGATGAAGACCAAGACCCGGATCAGCAATACGGTCATTTATATCATTCTGGTGATCATGACTGTCATCTGGCTGTTTCCCTTTGTCAGCATCGTGCTGCAGTCCTTCCGCGGCGGCCCCGTCAAGGGCATGACCAACGAGATCATCCCGCAGATCTGGAGTCTGGAAAACTATATTGCCCTGGGTAAAACGGACTTCTTCAAGTGGTATCTGAATACGCTGATCATGGCGCTGGCCGTCAGCGTGCTGCAGACGGTGATCGTGCTCTGCATGAGCTATACGCTGTCCCGCTTCCGCTTCAAAATGCGGAAGGGCCTGATGCGCTTCATGCTGATCCTGGGTATGTTCCCGGGCATGCTGACCATGATCATCCTGTACCGCGTGCTGAAGGATCTGGGGCTCACGCAGGCCAACGCGGTGCCCGGACTGATCCTGGTCTACGTGGCCTCCTCCGGCATGGGCTACTATGTTTCCAAGGGCTTTTTCGATACGATCCCCAAGTCCCTGGATGAAGCGGCCCGGATCGACGGCGCGACCAGAGCTCAGGTGCTGACGAAGATCATCCTGCCTCTGGCCAAGCCCATCGTGATCTACACGATCCTGACCTCCTTTATGGCTCCCTGGGGAGATTTCGTGTTCGCCAGCTATATTTCCTTCGGCGCGTCGAAAGGCATGAACGTCGCGGTCGGTCTGTACAACTGGCTCAGCAAGGACCAGATCAACAGCCGCTATGCGATGTTCTGCGCCGGCGGCGTGATCGTGGCTATCCCGGTCACCATCATCTTCATGTGCCTGCAGAAGTACTATGTGGAAGGCGTCACCGGCGGCGCGGTAAAAGGGTAAATCACCGGAACGGAGAAAAATAGATTATGGCTACTGTAAAACTGACCAATGTAATGAAAGCATATGACAGCAACGACAGCGCGCACCGCAATGACAAGGTGATCGCGGTCCACGACTTCAATCTGGAGATTCGGGACAAGGAGTTCGTGGTCTTTGTCGGACCGTCCGGCTGCGGCAAATCCACCACGCTGCGCATGATCGCGGGACTGGAGGAGATCACCGACGGCACGATCGAGATCGACGGCCAGGTCGTGAACGACCTGCAGCCCAAGGACCGCGATATCGCCATGGTGTTCCAGAACTACGCGCTGTATCCGCATATGACGGTATACGACAACATCGCGTTCTCCCTGCGCCTGAAAAAGATGCCGGAGGATGAGGTGTACGAGCGCGTGACGCGCGCCGCGGAAATCTTGGGCATTACGG
>CADBQE010000105.1 GCA_902796695.1 uncultured Lachnospiraceae bacterium | reverse complement strand
CTGATCGGGCGCGAAGCGGCCGCCGGCCATCAGTCCTACGTCATCTGTCCGCTCGTAGCGGAATCCGAAGGGCTGGAGGCGGAAAATGTGGAAGATTATCAGGTCCGCCTGCAGGAGGCCCTGGGCCCGGATGTCCGGGTGGGCAAGCTGCACGGACAGATGAAGCCGGACGAAAAGAACCGCATCATGCGGGAGTTTGCCGCCGGAACCATACAGGTGCTGGTGGCGACGACCGTGGTGGAAGTCGGCGTGGACGTTCCGTCCGCCACCGTGATGATGGTGGAGAACGCGGAGCGCTTCGGCCTGGCCCAGCTGCATCAGCTGCGCGGGCGGGTGGGGCGCGGGACCGCACAGTCCTATGCGATCTTCGTGGACGGGTCCGGCCGTGCGGAAAAGAATAAGCGCCTGGAGGTCATGCGCAGCACCAACGACGGCTTCCGGATCGCGGAAGAAGACCTGAAGCTGCGCGGTCCCGGCGACCTGTTCGGGATCCGCCAGAGCGGCGAAATGCATTTCGCGCTGGGCGATATCTACCGGGATCATGCGCTGCTGCTTAAGGCGGCTTCTCTGGCGGACGGGATCCGGGAAAAAGATCCCCGGCTGGAAGCGCCGGAGCATGGCGCTTTGCGCAGATATGTGTTAGAATACGGACCGGAGGGGTACGGATTATGAATACAGAAATTTGGACGCCGGAAAACATTTACGGAAAAGGCGCCGCGGAAGCGAGGCGCCGATTTGAAGAACTGCGCGGGGCATTTGCGCGGCAGTTCGGCCGTCCGGCGGAGCGCTTTTACCGCGCACCCGGCCGGGTGGAGCTCGGCGGCAATCATACGGACCATCAGGGCGGCGTGACGCTGTCCGCGGCCGTGGATCTGGATATGATCGCGGCGGCCGCCCCGCGCACCGACGGAATGCTGCGCCTGCTTTCCGAAGGCTATCCCCTGATCGAACTGCCTGTTTCCGACACGGAACTGCGCCCGGAGGAGAAAGGGAGCACGGCCGCTCTGATCCGGGGCATGCTAAGCGCCTTCGAAAAGCGCGGCGCTCTGCCGGCAGCGGGTCTGGATATCTACGTGGGCAGCCGGGTGCCGCAGGGCAGCGGCCTGTCTTCCTCGGCGGCTTTCGAGATCCTGCTCGGCACGATCTTTAACGACCGGATCGATCCGCCGGTAACGGATGCCGCGGATCTGGCCCGGATGGCCCAGATCACGGAAAATGACTATTTCGGCAAGCCCTGCGGCCTGCTGGATCAGCTCAGCTGCGCGCACGGCGGCGTTATTTCCGTGGATTTTTCCGGAGAAGCGCCCTGGATCCGCCGCCTGTCCCTGAATCTGGAGGAAACGGACTACCGTCTGTTTATCGTTCTGTGCGGGGCCGGCCATGAAAACCTGACCGCGGAATATGCCGCGATCCCGGCCGAATGCCGCGGCGTGGCGGCGTTCTTCGGCGAAGAGCGCCTGGCCGGCGTCCCGGAAGCGGATTTTTATGAAAATCTGCCCGCACTGCGGGAAAAACTGGGCGATCGGGCCTGCCTGCGCGCCATTCACGTTTACGAGGAAAACCGCCGCGCGCTGGCGGAAGCCATGTGCCTGCTGAAAGGAAACATGGAAGGCTTCCTGCATCTGGTGCGCGAATCCGGCCGCTCTTCGGCCATGTATCTGCAGAACATCGTCCCGAACGGTGAGATCCGGCATCAGGAGATGCTGCTCACGCTGGCCGTCTGCGAAAACGTCCTGCGCGGGAAAGGAGCGGTCCGCGTACACGGCGGCGGTTTCGGCGGCACCGTGGAGGCCTTCGTGCCCCGGGACAAGACAGAAGAGTTCGCGGCCCGTCTGGAGCGTCTGCTGGGGCCCGGCTGCGTTATTCCGCTTTCCATCAGCCCGGTTGGCGGAACAGGAGTGAAGCTGTCATGAATATGCGCCTGTTCGGACAGGTCCCGGAAGGGGACGTTTATGAAGTGACGCTGGAGAACCGGCGCGGCCTGAAAGCCCGGATCCTGTCGCTGGGCGCCACGCTCCGCAGTCTGGAAGTTCCGGACGCGGAGGGAAACCTGCGGGACGTGATCCTGGGATATGATACCGCGGAAGAGTACTGGAACGGGCAGAGCTATCTGGGGGCGGCGGTCGGCCGCTTTGCGAACCGCATCGGAGGCGCCTGCTTCTTCCTGAACGGCAGGGAGTACCGTCTGGATGCCAATGAAGGGCGCAATCAGCTGCACGGCGGAACTTACGGCTTTTCCCGCCGCCTGTGGATGCCGATCGTAAAAAGCGGGCAGGAGGCCGTCTTCCGCCTGACTTCCCCGGACGGCGATATGGGCTTTCCCGGCCAGCTGGACGCGGAAGTCTGCTATCGCCTGGAAGGCAATGCTCTCCGGATCTCCTATCGGGCTTCCGCAAGCGCGGCGACGCCGCTTTCGATGACAAATCACAGCTATTTCAACCTGGCGGGCCACGGAAGCGGGACCGTCGGCACCCATAAACTGACGGTCCGCGCGGACTGTTATACCCCGACGGACACGGAGATGATCCCCACCGGCGAGATCCGGCCGGTGGCGGGAACGCTGCTGGACCTGCGGGACCCGGTCGAAGCGGAAACATTATGGAACGCTCCGGAACTGTCCCGGACACGCGGTCTGGACCATAACTTTGTTCTAAGCGGCGGAGAAGGCCCGGCTGCGGTCCTTACGGCCCCGGACGGCCGCCTGTCGCTGGAAGTCAGTACGGACTGCCCCGCGGTCCAGGTCTATACCGCCGGCTTTCTGGAAGAGCAGCGGGGCAAGGACGGCGCCGTATACGGCCCGCATCACGCGGTCTGCCTGGAAACGCAGGCGTTTCCGGACGCCGTGAACCATCCGGAATTCCCGTCCGCGATCCTTGAGCCCGGCAGGCTTTGGGAATCCGAAACCGTTTACCGTTTCGAAGGAGCCGGCCTGGCAAAGGGCAGAAGAGCTCAGATGATCTACCTGTAAGGAGAAATGAAGATGGATATCACTGTTTTAAACACCTGGAGCGCCGTTGGGCTGGTTCTGGATGCCGTACTCCTGATCTGGCTGCTGCTGTCCACGATCCGCGGCGCCAAAAACGGATTTGTTTATTCCCTGACGGGACTGGTCACGGTCGTGCTCGCACTGGCGGGCGGCTGGCTGCTCTCCGGCATTCTGGCTGACCCGGTCGCGAAAATGCTGCTGCCGGGCGGCTCGGATATCGGGCAGTATGAAAACGGAACGACCCGGACGGTCGTGCAGGTCGCCGTGGCCCTGGTGTGCGCCATTGTGATCGGCCTGGTGATCCGGATCCTCGGGAAAGGCATTTCTTCGGCCTTAAACAGTCTTCCGGTCATGGGCGGCCTGAACCAGATCCTGGGCGCCGTGTTCAGCCTGGCCCTCACGCTGGCCTTCATCTTTGCCGCACTGCTGGCCTGGAAGCACTTTTTCCCGGATTCTTATCTGAACGTCTTAAAGGGCGCGCCGCTTACCACCATCGCCGCGGAAAACAATCCGCTGACGGCGCTGTTTGTGAAAAAATAAAGGCCGGAATCCGGTTCGATCCGGAAGGAATCGATACCGCGTTCTCCCATTTCGAAAAAGAGACTGCCTCGGACCGGGTATCCGGCCGGGACAGTCTCTTTTCAGGTGTCTGATCGAAATCAATTTATACCAGCGTTTTCAGCAGTTTCTCCACCTTTTCCGCCAGGTCTTTTAACGCACCGGGCTCGAAAGGAGACGGCAGACCCGCTTCTTTTAACAGGTCGGGCCACAGTTCGGTGCCGCCCTTTTTGGACAGGGCGATATAGCGCCGGAAGGCGCCTTCATAATCCTCCTGCGAGGCCAGAAGGAACGCGAACGCGGCGGTCTGGGCCAGCACATAGTCGATGTAGTAGAAGGGGCTCTCGTAGATGTGCATCTGGTACTGCCAGCGGGTGCCTTCCTCCAGATACGGCATGCCCTTGGTGGAGATCCAGGGACGGAACTGCGCTTCCAGCTTATTCCAGGTCTCCTTCCGTTCGGCCGGGGTCATATCCGGGTTTTCATAGACGATGTGCTGGAAATAATCCACGATCGTGCCGTAGGGCAGGAAAGTCAGGGAATCCAGCGCATGCATGAAGCGGTACTCTTTTTCCCTGTCGCCGAAGAATTTCCCCATGTACGGCCAGGAGAAGAATTCCATGCTCATGGAATGGGTCTCCGCGGTCTCCATGCCCATGCCGAGCTCAAAGGGCTCGTTGTCGAAGCAGAAATAGGCGTTTAAGGCATGGCCCGCTTCGTGGGTCATGACGTCCACGTCGGCGGCCGTTCCGTTGAAGTTGGCCAGAATGAAAGGCTGCTTGTACAGTTCGAATTCGGTGCAGTAGCCGCCGCCCCATTTGTTCTGACGGGAATCCACGTCAAAGGCCTCGTTGTCCATCATCAGGTCGATGAAAGCGCCGGTCTCCGGACCCATGGCATGGTACATTTCCTTCGCGGCCGCGAAGATCTCCGCTTTGCCGAAAGGCTTCGGATCGCCGCCGGGGATCACGACGTCGTTATCGTAAAGCATGTAGTCGCCTTCGATGCCCAGACGCTTCGCGTTTTCCAGCCGCAGACGGGCCACGACGGGAACGATGTCCTTCAGGATGTTTTCCCGCAGGACGGCGATCGTCTCCTGATCGTAGCTGAGACGACCCATGCGGTAGTAGCCCAGT
This sequence comes from uncultured Lachnospiraceae bacterium, assembly GCA_902796695.1. Lineage (GTDB taxonomy): Bacteria > Bacillota > Clostridia > Lachnospirales > Lachnospiraceae > UBA6987. The sequence goes on along the minus strand of CADBQE010000105.1, from coordinate 11,649 downwards.
TCCACGAAGTTCTTATAGCCCATCTTTTTGGCCATGCGGTCGCGGATATGCACCAGACGGTCGTAAATATCGTCCAGCTCCGCCGCGTGGGCCTGAAGGCCGCGGCCCAGCGCTTCGTAGCATTCTCTGCGGGTGGCGCGGTCCTCGTCCTTGGCGTATTTCATGAGCAGGGTGCGGGGCATCTTTTCGCCGCGGAATTCAAATTCCATGGAGGCCATCAGCTTGCTGTATTCCATGACGACCTTGTTTTCTTCCTGCATGTCCTCGATAATGGCGGGGGACATGGATTTCAGTTCGATTTCCCACTGACGGAAGACCAGCGTGCCCAGCTTTTCCTCCAGCTGCGGACGGAAAGGGGACTCCAGCATGGCTTTGCAGTATTCCTGCAGCAGGGCGGAGGCCTGCGGGCCGATCTCGTCATAATATTCGTTTTCCGCTACGTAGAATTCGTCTACGGTATTGATGGTATAGCGCATGCTGGCCAGGGAGGCGTTCGTGTAGAAGCGCTTGAGCAGCGCGCGCAGATCCTCACGGGCGGCCAGGATCTCTTCCACGGATGCCGCGTTCCGGATGGCTTTCACAACGGCAGGCACTTTGTCCTGCACTTCCTCGATCGTGACCCGTTCGTAGGGCAGTTCACAGACTTTCATGTTTCCTCCTTGCGATAATTATAATATACAGAACTCCGCTGCGGTCTGAGCAGCCAGACGCGCGTTGTTCAGGACCAGCTGGATATTGGAAGCCAGGCTGTCGCCGCCGGTGATCTCCGCCACGCGGGCCAGCAGGAAGGGCGTGGTTTCCTTGCCGTGAATGCCCTGCGCCCGGCTTTCGGCCAGAGCCTGCTCGATAGCGGCGTCGATGACTTCTTTGGGCATGGAGTATTCCTCCGGGATCGGGTTCGTGACCAGCATGCCGCCCTTAAGGCCCAGCTGATCCTGGGCATGGAAAGCCGCGGCCAGCTCCGCGGGGCTGTCGACCCGGTAGTCCACGGAGAATCCGCTGCGGCGCGTGTAGAACGCGGGCAGTTCTTCGGTGCGGTAGCCCAGCACCGGGACGCCTTTGGTCTCCAGGTATTCCAGCGTCAGCCCCAGATCCAGAATGCTCTTGGCGCCGGCGCATACGACCATGACCGGGGTCTGCGCCAGCTCTTCCAGGTCGGCGGAGATATCCATGGTGGTCTCCGCGCCGCGGTGCACGCCACCGATGCCGCCGGTGGCGAAAATGCGGATGCCGGCCATATAGGCAATCATCATCGTGGTGGTCACGGTGGTGGCACCGTCCTGCCCGCGGGAGACCAGAAGGGCCAGATCCCGGCGGGACGCCTTGGCGATGTCACGGCCTTTCTTTCCGAAATACTCGATCTCCTCCGGCGTCAGTCCGGCCTTCAGGCGCCCGCCGATCACGGCGATCGTGGCCGGCACCGCTCCGGCTTCCCGGACGGCCCGCTCCACGGCCAGCGCGGTCTCCACATTCTGCGGATAGGGCATGCCATGGGAAATGATCGTTGATTCCAGTGCCACGACGGGACGGTTTTCCGCAACGGCCCGTGCGACTTCTTCTTTTACATCCAGATATCGGTTCATAAAACAGTTCCTTTGCTGATTTTTTGTCGGAATTATTATACCTGATAACCCGGGAATCTTCAATCTCTTTTTCCGGGCGCCCCGCTTGCCCCGGCGTCCGGAAGGTGGTAGAATAGCGTCGGAATCCTGAGACAGATAAAGGAGAAGCAATGAAAGAGATCTATCTGGCGGGCGGCTGCTTCTGGGGCATGCAGAAGTTTTTTGACCAGTTTGAAGGCGTACGGGAGACCGAAGTGGGCTATGCCAACGGCCCGTCGGCCGATCCTTCGTATCAGGACGTCTGCGCGGACAGCGGTCACGCGGAGACGCTGCGCATCTCATATGACCCGGAGACCGTCAGCTTGACGCAGCTGCTGGACTTTTATTTTATGGTAATCGATCCCCTGTCCCATAACCGTCAGGGCGGCGACGCCGGGATCCAGTACCGGACCGGGATCTATTATACGGACGAAGAAGACCTGCGGGAGATCCGTCCCGTTTATCAAAGAGAACAGGAAAAGGCCGGGGCCCCGCTTGCGGTGGAACTGAAACCGCTGGAGAATTTCTATTCGGCGGAGGCCTGTCATCAGAAATACCTGGACAAGAATCCCGGCGGCTACTGCCATATCCCACAGCACATGATGCATCTGGCCGAAAAAACCGCGGACGGGGAAGCGCAGGCATGATCCGGCTGAACGTTCCCTACGCGGAAAAGGACGAGGTCAAAAAATACGGAGCCCGCTGGAATGCCGGCGGGAAGTTCTGGTTTTATCCGGGTGATACGCTGCCGGAGGAACTGAAGCGCTGGGCCCTGAAGGGGGAAATGCCCGCCGGGGCCGCAGGAACAGCAGGAACAGCCGGGACAGCCGGAACCGGACAGCCGCTTCCGCTCATGGAGCTGCTGCCCGAACAGGAATCGTTCCTGACAGTTTCTCAGCTCAGCGAACTGATCCGCGACCGGTATTACCGCGACCCCGTTCTGCACGCGTTCACCGTCCGCGGGGAAGTGACCAACCTGAATGAAAAGATCCCGCAGGACGGCAGCGCGCATCTGTATTTTTCCCTGAAGGACCCGGACGCCCTGGTCAGCTGCATCCTGTGGAAGGATGAGGTGAAAAACGCGCTGGCGGCTCCTCTTAAAAACGGCCAGATGGTCTCGCTCAAAGGGGCATTGGACTATTTCCCCGGCCAGGGGCGCACGCAGGTGCGGGCGGAGCGCATTGCGGAACTGGGAGCGGGCGGCGCCAGCCTGGCCCTGCTGCAGCTCCATAAAAAACTGGAACGGGAGGGGCTGTTCAGTCCGGAGTGGAAAAAGCCGATCCCCGGCCATCCCCGGGCGGTCGGGATCGTAACGTCCCGGAGCGGACAGGCCATTCAGGATATCTGCAAGATCGCCGCCCGGCGGGATCCGTTCGTGCAGCTGGTGCTGTATCCGGTGACCGTGCAGGGGAAAAACGCGGCGGCAAGTATCGTCAAAGGCATCCGCGTGCTGGATGCCTACGGCGTGGACACGATCATCGTGGGCCGGGGCGGCGGTTCGGAAGAAGAACTGAACGCCTACAACGACGAAGCGGTGGTCCGGGCGGTCTTTGCCGCGCGGACGCCTGTCATTTCCGCGGTCGGCCATGCCGGCAACTGGACGCTGATCGATTTTGCCGCCGACAAACGCGTGGCCACGCCGTCCGAAGCCGCGGAAGAAGCGGTGCCGGACGTCATGACGGAGCGCAGGCGCCTGCAGTCGCTGACCCGGGAATTAAGTTCGCTCTTCCGGAATCAGCTGCTGCAGAAGAAGCGGCGGCTGGACGTGCAGCGGACCGCGCTGGAGACCTGGCATCCCCGGCGGCTTCTGGAAAAGCGGAAAACACGATACGACTATCTGAGGGAAAAAATGACGGCGGCCGTGCAGGCCGTCCTGCAGCGGGAAGTGACCCGGTATCAGCAGCAGACGTCCGCGCTGAACGCCGGGATCCGAGCCGTTTACGAACGGAAAAAACACCGCTTTGAACTGAATGTGGCCCGGCTGCACGGCCTGTCCCCGACCGCAAAACTGGTGAAGGGATTCGGCTATATCAGCCTGGCCGGCGTACCGCTCACCAGCACGGCGCAGGCTAAACCCGGCGACCTCATTACGGTCCGCATCCACGACGGCGAACTGGAAGCCGGCGTGACAAAAGTCAGGAGGGAAACGAATGAATAACGAAACGATGACAGAGCGGGACCCGTTCAACGTCGATGAAGCGCTGGACCGGATCGAAGCCATCAACAGGCGGCTGGCAGAGGAGAACATCCCCCTGCAGGAAGCGCTGGAACTGTATAAGCAGGGCGCGCTGCTGGCGGAACAGTGTCAGAAGCATCTGGCCGGCGTGGAAAAGGAGCTCATCACGCTGCAGGAGTGAGCGGCCTGTGAAATTTCTGTGAAACCGGTGTTTCAGGCCGGTTTTTTGTTATGATAGGAGCAGAAGGAGGCGCTTATGACGCAGGCAAAGATACTGGTAGTGGATGATGAGGAACGCATGAGAAGTCTGATCCGGGATTTCCTGGTCCGGGAACGCTATACCGTACTGGAGGCGGCCGACGGCGAGGAAGCCCTGGAGAAGTTTTTTGATACCAAGGACATCAGTCTGATCCTGCTGGACGTGATGATGCCCAAACTGGACGGCTGGCAGGTGCTGGCGGAGATCCGCCGCTACAGCAAGGTGCCGGTCATCATGCTGACCGCGCTGGGCGAAGACCGCGACGAGATCAAGGGCTTTGAACTGGACGCGGACGAATACGTGACCAAACCGTTCAGCCCGCGGGTCCTGATGGCCCGCGTGGCCGCGATCCTGCGGCGGCAGGAGGAGAGCAATGCGGCGCCGCTCGTCATGGGCGGCCTCAGGCTGGACCGCGTGGCCCGGGAACTGACCGTGGACGGAAAGCCGGTGGACCTTTCCCTGAAGGAATACGAACTGATGCAGTATTTCATGGAAAACCCCGGCGTTGCGCTGTCCCGGGAATCCATCCTGAACCACGTCTGGAATTATAATTATTACGGGGACGCCCGCACGATCGATACGCATGTGAAGAAGCTCCGCAGCAAGCTGGGGGCCTACGGCGAGCGCATCAGGACGCTGTGGGGCGTCGGCTACAAACTGGAAGCAGAGGCGCCGGACCATGAAGAATCCTGACGGGACCGCAAGACGCGGCCTCAGCTTCCGGGCCAAAAGCACCCTGATTTTCGTAGGGCTGTTTATCCTGCTGATTATTGCCCTCTGGCTCATTAATTCCGTGTATCTGCACAGATACTACCTGCGGCAGCAGCTGAACCGGCTGGAGGAGACCCGCTCCCGGCTGGAGCAGTTCGCCGCGGATCCGGAAAACGAGGAACTGCAGCTTCAGCTGGCCCGCGAGTGTGAAAGCAGCGGGATCGCCGCGGTCCTGGCGGTGGAAAACAGTCTGGGAACGCATACGATCCTGTTCACGGCGGGCGGCGAACGCGGCCCCTGGCATATGTGGGGCATGGAAAATGAGCCGAACCGCCCGCGTACGGTCTACCGTCAGACGGACACCTATACGATCACGCAGGCAATAGATCCCATGACCCGCACGGAGAAGATCGAATGCCGCGGGACCCTGACGGAAGACGAAACGGAATACCTGTATGTCCTCTCCCTGCCCCTGGCCCGGATTGAGGAAAGCGCCGGAATCTCCAACCGCTTTCTGCTGATGATCGGCGCCGGCATCGCGGCGGTCGGCGCGCTGCTGGTATTTTTCCTGACGCGGCGCATGACGGGCCCGATCCTGGTGCTGGACCGCCTCTCCCGGAAGATGGCCGATCTGGACTTCTCGGAACGCTTTACGGGGCACTCCGGCGACGAGATCCAGGCGCTGGGAGATAATATCAATCACCTGTCCGACCGCCTGGAGACTACCATTTCAGACCTTAAGCAGGCCAATCTGACGCTGGAAGAGGACGTCCGCGAAAAAGAAGCGGAGAACAAGCGCCGCACGGAACTGCTGGCCAATATCTCGCATGAATTAAAGACCCCCATCGCCCTGATCCAGGGCTACGCCGAGGGTCTGCGCGACGGCATGTGCGAAGACGAGGAGACCCGTGTCCGCTACAGCGATATCATTCTGGATGAAGCGAACCGCATGAACCGCCTGGTCCGCCAGCTCCTGAGCCTGAACGAGATGGAGTCCGGCGGCATGAAGGCGGACAAGACCGATCTGGACTTAAGCCTCCTGATCCGGGAGATGGCGGCAGCCTACCAGGTCAAAGCCGAAGAGGCGGACGCCCGCCTGGAAGTTGCGGTGCCGGATCACCTGTCGGTCCGTTCCGACGAACTGCTGCTGGAACAGATCCTGCAGAATTATCTGAGCAATGCCTTCCACCATGTGAAAAATGGCGGCCTGGTCCGCGTGACGGCCGAGCCGGAGGAAGGCGGCGCGCTGATCTCGGTCTATAATGAAGGAGAGCCGATCCCGCAGGAGGCTCTCGAACAGGTCTGGAACAAGTTTTATAAAGTGGATAAGGCACGGACCCGCGCCTACGGCGGCAGCGGCATCGGCCTGTCCGTCGTGAAAGCGGCAGCGGATCTGCTGGGAGGCAGCTGCCGCGTGGAAAATACGGAGAACGGCGTCTGCTTTACAGCTCGGATATAGCGCTTCCGAGCCCCAGCTTCTCCAGCAGCAGCCGGACCTGCCGATCCCAGATCGCCGGGGCGGCGGAACCCGGCCGGAACGTCTTTTCACTGACGCCGGTCGTCAGCATCAGCTTCTCTTCCCGATACCGGATATTCAGAAACAGCAGCGGAAGATCATCCTCCTCCGCTTCCTCCCCGCCCTGCGCCAGCAGGGCTTTTGTTTTGTCCGGCGGGCACACCAGCGCCACATAAAAACTCCTGGGCGCCACCTTGCCGCGGATCAGCCCGAACGCCGCCTCCCTGACCTGCGCCCACCGCACATACGGCAGCGCGGCATCCTCCTCCTGGGACGCCCCGTTAAACTCCGTCGCGAACGCCGTCACGAATCGCCCTTCCGCAAACAGAAACTCATCAAAAGCATTTTCAAGAAACAGCAGGCGGGAAAAATCCCGGATCGTCCTGATATATACGCCCAGCATAGGCACCTCTCCAAAAAGCGGGTAGCAGATTGAAACAGTTCAATCTTACCCGAGGGATCATGATCGGTCAATATAAAAATGCGGGACAACAAAAAACCGCGCCACAGCGCGGTTTCTCAATCTGAGCGGATAACGGGAATCGAACCCGCCTATCCAGCTTGGGAAGCTGGTGTTCTACCAATGAACTATATCCGCTGGTTCGGATGCGGAAGAAGGGACTTGAACCCTCACGATCGTCGATCACATGATCCTTAGTCATGCCTGTCTGCCAGTTCCAGCACTTCCGCGTGAACATGGGAAGTATATCACGGCTTCCCGGAGGTTTCAAGTGTTTTTTTCGATTTAAACAGATTTCCGCCCCAAAGCGCCATGGCGGAGCCGGTCAGGAAAAGGATTATGCCGATGATCATGTTCGTACCCATTTCCTCGTGCAGGAAAAGCAGGGCGAAGACGGGGGCCAGGACCGGCTTCAGGAAGAAGACTACGGCGGCTTCCCGGGCGGAGGTGAGCTCCACCGCGATCATATGGAACACATTGCCGGCGCCGGTGACGATGATGCAGATGGCGGCCAGCGCGGGGACGATGGCCCAGGTAAGGTGCGGGATCAGCGGCACGCCCGCCAGCGGCGTCAGGCCGATGCGGGTCAGGAAGTCCGAAACGGCCGGAATATTGCCCAGGAGGATCAGAAGAATGAGCTCCGCGGAGCCCATCAGCACGCTGCCGCAGGTAATGACCAGGCCGCCGTATTCGGCGCTGCGCCTGCGGCCCGCAACAATGTAGACGGCATAAAGGAAGGCGGCGAGCAGCGCCAGAATAACGCCCATCGTGTCCAGATGCTGCTGCCACGGCTGGATGATGACGACCACGGCAGTGATCTCAAAGAAGAGCGCGATAAAGTGGTTGGGACCCAACGGCTCCTTCAGGAACAGTCCGGCCAGCAGAGTGGCGAACAGGGCGTTGCAGGAGAAGAGGACCGCTACGGGGCCGGCCGGCGCCCGCAGAATGGCCATCTGGTGCAGGACCATGCTGAGCACTACGAACAGGAAGCCCGTAAGCAGGAAGAACGCGAGGTCGCTCCGCCGCAGCTTCCGGTTTTTCTTCTTCAGGGCATGGGCCGCGAACGGGATCAGAAAGAGGCCGCCGCCCAGAAAGCGGATCGCGGTGATCTGCAGCGGGGCAAACAGGCCGGCAACGGCTTTCATGCTCAGCTCCACGGTGCTGAAGATCACGGCGGAGAGGATGATAAGGAGATATCCCAGGGTTTTCTTGTTCATGGAAGGACCTTCCTGCTCAGTATGGGAAAATCATATCATATCGGACGGAAAAAACAAGCGGGCCCGCGGGCCGCGGGAAAGAAAAAGATGAAGAGGAAGGGCGGAAACCGTGAAACGGATATTGACTTTGGAGGCGGATTTTGATACGATATAGACAACATCAGACAACGTAATACAGTTGTCAGACAAGTGAGGCAAATCCATCATACGGCAAAGCAAGCTGTCCGGGAGGTCTGTTGTGCGGGATTATTATGTGCTGTTGGGCGGTTTTGGCAGCGGAAAGAGCGAGATGGCTCTGAATTTGGCATTGGAAAAAGTGAAAACGGGCCCCTGCATGCTGGTGGATCTGGATGTGATCAATCCTTATTTCCGCGTCAGCGAGCGGGAAGAGATGTTGAACAGGGCGGGGATCGAACTGATTTCTCCGCCTTATTCCATGAAAAAAATCGAGATCATGTCCCTGTCCCCGCGGGTATACGCGGCATTTGCACCCGGGGAGGGGACCGTGATCTTTGACGTGGGCGGCGACCATGTGGGCGCCGCGGCGCTGGGCCAGTACAAGCCCAACTTCAGCCGGATCCCGCCGGAAAACCTGAACATCCTGTTTGTGGTGAATCCCATGCGCCCCGTGGCAGCGGACCTGCAGAGCGCCTGGGGCCTGATGGGCAAGGTGGAAGGCGTCTCCCGCCTGCACTTTACCGGGATCGTGAACAACGGCAACATGGCGGAAGAAAGCGATCTGACCCACCTGCTCGCCGGCTATGACCTGGTGAAGGAACTCTCCGACAAGACGGGCGTTCCGGTCTGGGGAACCTGCGGACAGCAGACCCTGCTGGAGGAGTTTTCCGCATATGCGAAGGAGCATGGGCTGGAAGAGAAGTATATCGGGAAGAGGTATCCGGTCGAGATCCTGATGCACAGGAGCTGGGCGAAGTATTTGAAGGAAGGACTATAAAGGGACAGATGCCCTCTATCCGCGGGCCGCTGCCGTAGGGGCCGATCTGTGATCGGCCTGCCGATGTCGGGTATCGGCGCCCTTTCGCAGGGGCCGATCTGTAATCGGCCCGCCGATGTCGGGTGTCGGCGCCCTTTCGTAGGGGCCGATCTGTGATCGGCCCGCCGGGAGAAATCACATTTTCATGGAAATATGTTATAAGCGATCCAAGTTTAAGGAGGAATGAGTATGAACAAGGTGACGATTCTGGAGGACTGGTGCAAAGGCTGCGGCCTGTGCGTACGCGCCTGTCCGAAGGCGGTGCTGGCCATTTCGACCACGCATCTGAACAAGAAGGGGTATTACCCGGCGGAAGTGGCAAATCCGGAGGCATGCATTGCGTGCGCGGCGTGCGCGCGGACGTGCCCGGATACCGCTATCGAAATTGAAAAGTAAGGAGAAGGACTATGGCAAAGAAACTGATGAAGGGATGCGAAGCGATCGCGGAAGCCGCCATCCAGGCGGGCTGCCGCTATTTCTTCGGCTATCCCATTACGCCTCAGAATGATATTCCGGAATACATGTCCCTGCGCCTGCCGCAGGTGGGGGGCTGCTTCCTGCAGGCCGAAAGCGAACTGGCCGCCATCAATATGGTATACGGCGCCGGCGGTGCGGGAGCCAGAGTGATGACCTCCTCCTCCAGCCCGGGCATCAGCCTGAAGCAGGAAGGCATTTCCACCTGCTGCGCGGCGGAGATCCCCTGCGTGGTGGTGAACATGATGCGCGGCGGCCCCGGCCTGGGCAATATCCAAGCGTCTCAGGGCGACTACTTCCAGGCGGTCAAGGGCGGCGGCCACGGCGATTATCATATGGTCGTCTACGCGCCTTCCTCCATCCAGGAAACCGTGGATATGATGCAGAAAGCCTTTGACACGGCGGACAAATACCGCACGCCGGTCATGATCCTGGCGGACGGTCTGATCGGCCAGATGATGGAGCCGGTGGAACTGAAGGAAAACAAGGATCTGGTGCTGCCCGAAAAGCCCTGGGCGGCGACCGGCTATACGCCCGGCGGCAAAAAGCCCCGCTCCGTGCTGAACTCCCTGTATATCGAGACCGAAGACCTGGACGAGCTGCTGGAGCGCCTGTTCGCGCGCTACGCCGTGATCGAAGCCAATGAGCAGATGTGGGAATGCTACAATACCGAAGGCGCCGAATACATCCTGTGCGCATACGGGACCGTGGCCCGCGTCTGCAAGGCGGCGATCCGCATCCTGGGAGAACAGGGCATCAAGGTCGGCCTGGTCCGTCCCATCACCCTGTGGCCGTTCCCGACCAAAGCGGTGCATGACGCGGTGGTGCAGGACAGCGTCAAAGAAGCGCTGACCGTGGAAGTGAGCAGCGGCCAGATGGTGGAGGATATCCGCCTGGCCGTGAACGGCGAAAAGCCCGTGCAGTTCATGGGCAAACCCGGCAGCCATATTCCGTCGGCGGAAGAGATCGCGGAACGCATTTTACAGATGAGGAGGGCTTGAGAAATGACAGTCGTATTCAAAAAAACGCCCGTACTGAGAGACGTGCCGCTGCATTACTGCCCCGGCTGCGGACACGGGATCGTGCACCGCATGGTATCGGAAGTGATCGAGGAACTGGGCATTCAGGATAAATGCGCGGGCGTGGCCCCCGTGGGCTGCGCGGTGTTCGCGTACAACTACTTCGACGTGGATATGTATGAGGCGGCGCACGGCCGCGCACCGGCTGTGGCGACCGGCTTCAAGCGGGTCCACCCGGATCATTATATCTTCACCTATCAGGGCGACGGCGACCTGGCCTCCATCGGCACGGCGGAGATCGTGCATGCCGCGCACCGCGGCGAGAAGATCACGACGATCTTCATCAACAACGCGATCTACGGCATGACCGGCGGTCAGATGGCCCCTACCACGCTGGTCGGCCAGAAGACGACCACCAGCCCGCTCGGCCGCGACAAGGAGCACTGCGGCGAACCGATCCGCATGGCGGAAATGCTGGCCACCATCAGCGGCTCGGCTTACATCGCCCGCTGCGCATTAAACAGCACCCCGAACCTGATCAAGACCAAGGCAGCCATCAAGAAGGCATTTGAGACGCAGATCGCCCGCAAGGGCTTCTCCATGGTGGAGATCCTGTCTCCGTGCCCGACCAACTGGGGCAAATCCCCCGCGGAGGCCATGGACTGGATCGCGGACGCCATGATCCCCTACTATCCGCTGGGGACCTTCAAGGAGGTGTAAGATGGTTGAGAGAAACTTATTCGCAGGCTTCGGCGGCCAGGGCGTGCTGCTGATGGGACAGCTGCTGGCGCAGGCCGGCATGATGGAAGGCAAGAACACCACGTGGGTCCCTTCCTACGGCCCGGAAATGCGCGGCGGCACCGCCAACTGCAGCGTGACGCTGTCGGATCAGGAGATCGATTCCCCCCTTGTTACCGTCCCGACGGCCTTAGTGGCCATGAACCGCCCGTCCCTGGAGAAGTTTGAGAAGACCGTCGCCCCCGGCGGCAGCATCTTTGTCAACAGCTCCATCGTAGACATCAAAGTACAGCGGACGGACGTGAACGCGTATTACGTGCCCTGCAACGAGATCGCGGCCCAGCTGGGCAACGACAAGGTAGCGAACATGATCATGCTGGGCGCTTATCTGGGCAAGTCCAAATGCGTGGAGATCGAAACGATCCTGGAAGCGCTGCTGGAAAAACTGGGCCAGAAGAAAGCGAAGCTGATCCCGCTCAACCGG
>CADBQE010000104.1 GCA_902796695.1 uncultured Lachnospiraceae bacterium | reverse complement strand
GACAGTCTGCCGCGCTCGATGGAGTCGCTGAACGGGAAGAACGCGTCGGAGCCCAGCGCCACGCCGGTCTTGGTATCCAGGAACGCGCGCTTGTCCGCCTGCGTAAGCGGTTCGGGGCGCTCGGTGAAGTACTTCTGCCAGATGCCCTCGGCGCAGACGTCCTCTTCATTCTGGTTGATGTAGCCGTCGATCACATTGTCGCGCTCGGGCCGGCCCAGTTCGGGCTTGAACGGCAGCCCCAGCACCTTCGGGCTCTGGCGCAGCCACCAGGTATCCGCCTTGCCGCCCGCCAGCCGCGTGCAGTGGATGCGGGACTGCTGGCCGGCGCCCACGCCGATGGCCTGGCCGTCCACCGCAAAGCACACGGAATTGGACTGGGTATACTTGAGCGTGATCAGCGACACGATCAGGTCGCGGGCCGCGCTGTCGGGCAGCTCTTTATTCTTCGTCACGATATTGTTCAGCAGTTCGCGGTCGATGCGGAAGTTGTTGCGTCCCTGTTCGAACGTCACGCCGAAGACCTGCTTGATCTCTTTTTCCGCGGGGACATAGTCCGGATCGATGGCGATCACGTTGTAGCCGCCCTTGCGCTTGGTCTTCAGGATCGCGAGCGCCTCCTCGCTGTAGCCGGGGGCGATCACGCCGTCGGATACTTCGCGCTGGATCAGGCGGGCGGTCACGGCATCGCACTCATCGGACAGCGCGATGAAATCGCCGAAGGAGCACAGACGGTCCGTGCCGCGGGCGCGGGCGTAGGCACAGGCCAGCGGGGATTCGTCCAGACCGGGCACATCGTCCACAAAGCAGGCCTTCTTCAGTTCCGGCGACAGGGGCAGCGCCACCGCCGCGGAGGTAGGGGAAACGTGCTTGAAGGAGGTGGCGGCGGGCAGGCCCAGCGCGGCCTTCAGTTCCTTCACAAGCTGCCAGGCATTGAATGCATCCAGCAGGTTGATATAGCCCGGGCGGCCGTTCAGCACGGTAATGGGCAGGTCGGAGCCGTCCGCCATATAGATGCGGGCCGGTTTCTGATTCGGATTGCAGCCGTATTTCAGTTCCAGTTCATTCATGATGTTTTCCTTTCCCGGGGCTCATCCCGCCCGGATCAGACGTTTTTATTGTACAGTTTGTCGACGGACCGGCCGGTCTTCACATTGATGCTGACGCAGTACAGGGAGATCTTGTTTTCCGCATCCAGCGAGTTCCACAGGCTGTCGCAGAACGCATCGAAATCATCCTCCATGGCCACGCGCTCCGGCTCGCCCTGGAACGTGGGCAGCGGATTGCCGTCGCACACGTAAGTATGCAGGAAATGACCCAGGCCCGGCAGGCCGGGATAGGCGAAATGATAGCGCGCGCAGGCGCTTCCGTTCTCATCCGCACTCTTTAAAATGCTCATCTCGTAATTGAAATTCTGCGGCTCGAAATTCAGCACGGCGCTGATGCGGGGCGTGAAATTCGGCCCGTCCGGCTCAAACTCACGGCTCGTGAGCGCTTCCGCGAAGCTCTTCCCCTCCAGGAAGCCGTCGCGGATCGTATCCGTCTGATCCCCGTTGGTCACGATCAGCCGGTTCCGGAACTGCCGGAGCGCCGCATAAATAATCAGGCTCGGATCCTGCACCTTGGACGGATCAAACGGCTCCGTAAACACCGCCCCGTCCTTCTTCACGAACACCCGGTTCCTCGAATTCACACTGCGGCCCATAATAAAATACGCCGCCACCGCATGCTCGCCATCCGGCGTCATCCCCACAATAATCCCTCGCCCCGGATACGTATTCCACACCAGCAGCTCCGTCAGCGACTTCCTCTCATAGATACCCATACCATCCTCCTCAAAAACAAAAAATCTATTCCTTCCGTCCCGGGCCGCTGACACAGCGGCCCCTACGATTCCCTTGCCATCTTCCGCAGGATTCACCCGGAAAAAATCCATTTTCCCGGCATCTTCCGCCATCCGTGAGAGGCAGGGTCCCAGCGAGCGGACGGACAATACTTTTCGAGCCCCTTTTGCGGGGTGAGAAAAGTTTTCGTCCGAGCCGCGAGCGGCGGTAAGACAATTCCGCGCCCTCCTGCGGTCCCCGGCGGGGAGCCGCCCGAATAATATCGTTGCCTGTCCGGTTCGGGCCGATGGCACATCGGCCCCTACGATTCCCTTGCTGTATTCTGCCGGCCGTGAGCGGCGGGCAGCAGGAAACCCCACCAGGCAGTCCGATGGGGAAAAAGGTTATTCGGAAGCCAGGGATCGGGCGACGGTTTCGAGGGCGGCGGGGAGCAGTTTCCACTCTGCCTGCCGCATCACTCTCTTCTGCAGCCTCTCTGCCGTATCCCCTTCCCTGACCCTTACCGCCTTCTGTGCGATGATCGGGCCTCCGTCCGCCACTTCGTTCACGAAGTGCACCGTTGCCCCGGTCACTTTGACGCCGCGGGCCAGCGCGGCTTCGTGGACTTTCAGGCCGTAAAAGCCTTCCCCGCAGAATGCCGGGATCAGGGACGGGTGGACGTTGAGGATGCGGTTTTCGTAGCGGCGGATAAAGTCGGCGCTCAGGATGGAGAGAAAGCCGGCCAGCACGATCACGTCGATCCGGTATTCTTCCAGTTTTTCGAGCAGTGCCGCCTCGAAAGCAGCCTGGGAACCCAGCGCCTTCCGGCTGACCGCGAACGCGGGGATCCCCGCCGCGGCGGCGCGTTCCAGCGCATAGACGCCGTCCTTGGAGGAAAGCACCAGTTCCAGGGACGCGTGGGGGATCTCCCCCCGGCCGGAGGCGTCGATCATGGCCTGCAGATTGGTCCCGCCTCCGGAGACCAGCACAGCGGTCCGTACCGTCTTCATGTCAGGCTCCCTTCTTCAGGCCCGCATAAAACAGGATGCGGTCAAACAGCAGCGCGCCGGCGGCATTGCCGGCCAGCACGATCACAATAAACAGAAGCGCCTTCGCCGAAAACTCTCCGGCCGCGGCGAAATAGAACATGTCCGCGACCGAATGCTCAAAGCCGCTTAAGATAAAGACCGGGATCCCGATCACGATGCCCAGCACCGTTTTTTTGTCCCGGAACAGGTTCACGGCAATATAGACCAGCATGCCGCAGAAAACGGCACGCACGAAAACGGAGCCGCCGGAAAGCGCCAGCTTCGCTTCGCACACCGCCCGGGCCGCCTCGCCCTTTACGGACAGCAGCGCCAGGCCGGCCAGCACGGAGCCGATCAGATTGCCCAGAAGGCCCAGGAACAGTTCCGGCACCGCACCTTTCTTCTTTTCAAACAGGTAGCCCACACGGCCGGTGAACAGGTTGGCGCCGTAATAGCAGACGGAAATCAGGCCGATGGTGAATCCCACGGCGCCGACCGTCTTGTCGCCCACGGAGAGGAAAACCGCGCCGCCGATGCTGATCAGCAGGCCGGCCAGGATCCCGGAAAAGACCTGGTTCAGCATAAAACCACCTTATCTTCGGATTCGATGATCTCGCCGATCACATAAGCGTCTTCCCCGGCTTCGCACAGGATCCGGACGGCTTTCTCCGCGTCCTCCGCGGCCACGGTCACGCACATGCCCACGCCCATGTTGAAGGTGTTGAACATATCGCGCTCGGGAATATTCCCCTTTTCCTGCAGCAGGCGGAAAATGGCCGGGATCCGCACGTCCGCTTTGCGGATCTTCGCGCCCAGGCCGTCCGGGATGCTGCGGGGGATATTTTCGTAGAAACCGCCGCCGGTGATATGGGAAATGCCCTTCACGTCCGCCTGCGCCAGCAGCGCCAGGACCGGCTTGACGTAGATGCGGGTCGGGGTCAGCAGGACCTCGCCCAGAGAGCGGCCGTCCAGTTCCGGCACGGGGGCCGTCAGGTCCGCGTGCTCCACGTCGAACACCTTGCGCACCAGGGAATAGCCGTTGGAATGGATGCCGGAGGAGGCCAGCGCGATCACTTTGTCGCCCGCCCGCATCCGGTTATGG
>CADBQE010000103.1 GCA_902796695.1 uncultured Lachnospiraceae bacterium | reverse complement strand
TCGGAGAATCCGGAGCGCTATCTGCACAAGAAGATCACGTTCCTGGCGCAGTGCATCCGTCCGTTCGGCATGGCCCGCAACCTGTTTGTCCCCGGCCGGCGCGTCATGGCGTGCTGCGCGGCGGACATCCAGTTCTACGGCTTTCCCTGCAAGGCGGACAAACCGGTTTCCATTGTGAATAAAGGCTGGTATAACGTGACGGTGGAGTTTGCGACGGAGAAAAGAAAAGACCGGCGTACGGGAAATCCCGTTCAGTCGCCGGTGCTGAAGTTCGTCAGTCTGGAGGAAGCGCCCGCTCCTCAGGAAGAAGTGGTCACGCTTTAGGGCATAAAGAAACCCGGATTGCCGTTTCCTGCTGTTTTGACGCCTAGCCTTCGCTAAGCGGGTTTCCGCACTCAGGCTTTTGCCTTCCACTCGGGGGAGGCCTGACAGCCACCTGAAAATCTAGGAATCCCAATCGTCATCATGTAGGTTCAAAAGATGCAAGAATCTCGAACAATCCAGGCATCCTTACTATAGCAGATTCGGGAACATTTGACAAGTGCTTTGTTAATTTTTTGTATGAGGTGACAGGATGAATACCATAATCACGATCGGACGGCAGTTCGGCAGCGGCGGCCATGAGGTCGGCCTTCGCCTGGCGGAAGAACTGGGCATTCCCTTCTATGACAAGCTTCTGGTTTCCATGGTCGCGGAGGAAGGGGAGTTCGCGCAGAAATACCTGGAGGAGATGGATGAAAAAGTGGACATCCATATCGCTCCGTTTCTGGCGACCCGCTCCAATTACTCCCTCTATCAGACCCCGGTCAGCGATAAGGTCTATTTCCGTCAGGCCGAGATCATCCGGGAACTGGCGGACAAAGGATCCTGCGTCATCGTAGGCCGCTGCGCCGACTATATTCTGGAAGGACGCCCCGAACTGGTCCGGGTCTTCCTCTATGCGGACCTGAAGGACCGCGTAGCCCGCAAGGAAGCCATGGGCCTCGAGATCACGGAATCGGACATGACCAAACACGTACAGGTCACAGACCGCAAACGCTCCCGCTACTACCGCAACTTCACCGGACAGGTCTGGGGCGCCAAGGAAAACTACGATATCTGCCTCAACACCAGCGTCACCGGCATCGACGGCGCCGTCGCCATGCTGAAAACCATCGTACAGTCCCGCTCCGAACACCAATAAGCCCACCCCCATCCCTTTCAAAAACCGCCTCACGGCGGTTTTTTTTAGAGATTTCGTAGGGGCCGATCTGTGGCATTTTATGTATTATCGTAGGGGCCGCTGTGTCAGCGGCCCGCGGAACGAGGACTCATCGGCGGGCCGATCACAGATCGGCCCCTACGAGGGAAACCGAGCGGTGGCATTTTATGTATTATCGTAGGGGCCGCTGTGTCAGCGGCCCGCGGAGCGAGGACTCACCGGGGGCCGATCGCAGATCGGCCCCTACGAGGGAAGCCGAGCGGTGGCATTTTACGTATTATCGTAGGGGCCGCTGTGTCAGCGGCCCGCGGAACGAGGACGTTGGCGGGCCGATCACAGATCGGCCCCTACGAGGGAAACCGGGGTGAGAGCAGGTCCCTAATGGCACAAAAAAACCGCCTTGCGGCGGTTTTTCGTGGGCCATTAGGGGCTCGAACCCTAGACACCCTGATTAAGAGTCAGGTGCTCTACCAACTGAGCTAATGGCCCGAAGCACAAGAAGTAATATACCCCTCTTTGCTCCAAAATGCAAGTCTTTTTTGCTTAATTTTATTACATAATTGATGCGCTTCGGCTTCGAAATGAAAGCGGACACGCTTCCAGAATCTGCTTGTTTTCCCCGTCGAATCAGACTATAATAAGGGAAAATGACTATATGAAGGAGTTGTCATGCTGGAAATAAAGCATCTGAGCTACCGGACGGAGGACGGCGCGGAGATTCTGCAGGATGTCAATCTGACTGTGCAGGAACGGTTTGTCGCGATCACGGGTCCCAACGGCGGCGGAAAATCCACACTGGCCAAACTGATCGCGGGCCTGTATCAGCCTACGGAAGGGCAGATCCTGCTGGACGGCGTGGACATCACCCATAAAAGCATCACCGAGCGCGCCAATCTGGGCGTAAGCTACGCGTTCCAGCAGCCTGTCCGCCTGAAAGGCCTGAAAGTTTCGGACATGCTGCGGCTGGCGGCCGGAAAAGAAAAGAAGAATGTCGATTACTGCGGATACCTCAGCGAAGTGGGGCTCTGCGCGAAGGATTATATCAACCGGGAGATCAACGCCTCCCTCTCCGGCGGCGAACTCAAGCGCATCGAGATAGCCATGGCGCTGGCCCGCAGCACCAAGCTTACCATCTTTGATGAGCCGGAGGCCGGCATCGATCTCTGGAGCTTCCAGAACCTGATCCATGTGTTTGAAAAGATGCATGAGGACACCCAGGGCAGCATCATTATCATCAGCCATCAGGAACGCATCCTGAATATCGCGGATAAGATCGTAGTGCTGCGGGACGGCCGTCTGGTTCAGGCGGGGACCCGGGACGAAGTCCTGCCCGGCCTGCTGGGGACGACCAAGGAAGCCTGCAATGTACTGCTCGGGAAGATGGGAGGTACGGTCTGATGGATGATATTACCCTGAGAATGCTGAAAGAAGTGGCAGATCTGGATGCGCTGCCCGTCGGCGCCTATAATCTGCGCGAAAACGGCAAAGCCGCCGGCCGCAATACCACCGCCAATATCGATATCGTTTCCAAGACGGACGCGCCCGGCATCGACATCATTGTCAAGCCCGGGACTAAAAACGAGAGTGTCCACATCCCCGTCATCATCAGCCAGACCGGCCTGAAGGATCTGGTTTATAACGACTTCTATATCGGCGAGGATGCCGATGTGGTGATCGTAGCCGGCTGCGGGATCCACAACTGCGGCGGCTCTCTGAGCCAGCATGACGGCATTCACACCTTCCACCTGGCGAAGAACGCGAAGATCCGCTATATCGAAAAGCATTACGGAGAAGGCGATGACCTGGGCAAGCGCGTCATGAACCCCTCCACGGTGATCTACCTGGAAGAAGGCGCTTCCATGGAAATGGAGACCACCCAGATCGCCGGAATCGACGATACGATCCGCCTGACGCGGGCCGAGCTGAAGGCCGGCGCTTCCCTTGTGGTCAAGGAGAAGATCATGACGACCGGCGAGCAGTACGCCCGCACGGATTTTGTGGTGGACCTGAACGGGGAAGGCAGTTCGGCCAACCTGATCAGCCGCAGCGTGGCGAAGGACAGCAGCCGTCAGGCGTTTGTCAGCGATATCCGCGGCAACGCGCCCTGCGCCGGCCATTCCGAATGCGATGCGATCATCATGGATCACGGCTCCGTGAGCGCCTCGCCCAAACTGACCGCATCGAATATTGACGCGGCGCTGATCCATGAAGCCGCGATCGGCAAGATCGCCGGGGAACAGCTCGAAAAAATGATGACGCTGGGCCTCACGGAAGCCGAAGCGGAAGAGCAGATCGTGAACGGGTTCCTGTCCTGAGAAGTCCAGAGACTGCCTCATCACCGAATATAAAACCGGGTCGATGTCGAAAGCATCGGCCCGGTTTTTGTCATCGGGAAATCCTTTCCCCATACAGGGATCATTGCATGACCCGGATCGTGGCGCTGTCGGTGCGGAACTCGATCTCATCGACGGCTTCGCCGGTCTCCCCGTCCGTATGATAATACAGCGGCCGTGAGAGCGTTAGCTTCGCGCTGCGGCACTGGAGATAGGTGACGCCCCTGCGGCGGATGTGCGCGCCGCCGAACAGCGAACAGACCATATAGACAATAAACATGAAATGGTTGCGCGGCATGACGACGCACAGGTCGATCAGCCCGTCGTGGGAGACGGCCTTGGGCGCAAAGTGGAAGCCGCCGCCCTCATAGGGAAGATTCTGCGCGGACATAAACGCGAGCCTGCGGACCGGAATGACTTTCTCTCCGTCATTGATGACAAGTTCGCCGTCCGTGAGCGGACAGGTCAGCAGATTTTTCAGACCGTAGAACAGATAGGAAAGCTTGCCCAGATGAAGCCGGTTCAGCGCCTTTTTGATCCGGCCCTTCTCCAGATCCCAGCAGACGGCCGCATCAAATCCGATGCCGCCGGAGACGATAAAACGCCTGGCCGGCTGCCCTTTTGCGTGCGCGGACCCGATATCCACGGGCTTCGGAGACAGGCTGCTGTGGTCCACTGCCAGCGCCGGCGCGCTGTCTCCGTTCACTTTCAGACCGATCCCGCGGGCAAAGTCGTTGCCGGAACCGTAGGGGACATAAAAGATGGGAGAGTAGACTTCCGTATTGCCGCTGATCAGCTCGTTGAGCGTTCCGTCGCCGCCGATCACGCCCAGCATTTCCGTATCGGGCCCGGAGAGCTGCTCGGCCAGACGGCCCGTTTCCCGCGGCGCTTTCGTTTCCGTTGCTTCGTAAGGAATGCCCGCCTCGGCAAGTGCCTGTTCGATCTTCTCCATACATTCCCGGCCGTGCCAGGATCTGGCGGCAGGGTTTACAATAAAACGCAGCATGTTTCTGTTTCCATCCGTTATGGTCTGATCCCGGAGGAGGCCGGCCTGTCCATGAAAGGAGATTCCGGCGGCCCGGCATCGGGAGATGACCCGATTATAGCATACCTGCGGAGAAATGGATGAACTTTCTGAAAAGAAAAAACCCGCCGAAGCGGGAAAAGGATAGCGGAGGACGGATTTGAACCGCCGACACCACGGGTATGAACCGTGTGCTCTCGCCAACTGAGCTACTCCGCCGCAAGACGCATTGAGTAATTTACAACGAAGCGGCGGAATTGTCAAGTACTTTTTTCAAAAATCCTGCATTTTATCTTCTTCGATCACCTGAAACTCCAGATAGTCGAAACTGATCTCCTCGATAAAGGAATCGGCGCGGAAGCGGGCCTTGGCGACCCGCTGGAAATCCCGCACATTCGTCTTCAGCCAGATCGGAACGGGCAGATTGAGCACGGCGCAGCTTTCCTCCAGAGCACTGAAAACCTTCGCGGTGCGGCTTTCGCTGCCATTGCGTTCCGTGACCGTGTCGCGGATCAGATGATTGTCTCGGATGATCTTGGCCCAGAAGCGCATGACAAATCCTTTCCGGATGAAAAAAAGTCTATTTCGGGATTGACAAACCCGAAAACATGGAGTAAGATAAAACACGTCGTCAAGACAAGCTTCCTTGGCTCAGCTGGTAGAGCGACGCATTCGTAATGCGTAGGTCGCCGGTTCGAATCCGGCAGGGAGCTTTTTTTA
>CADBQE010000102.1 GCA_902796695.1 uncultured Lachnospiraceae bacterium | reverse complement strand
GCAGCAATTCACCTTGTTTGCAATCGGCCCGCGGAGAGAGGATCGCCCACCCCTGTTTGACGGGCCGATCACAGATCGGCCCCTACAGGAGGAACCCGCCCGGAACGAAAAACGTGACAAAGGAACCGTCCCCCTGTCACGTGTCAGAGGTCGGGGCCGAGGTCGCCGGCGTAGTAGTGTTTGCGGCAGAGGGGGGTGTAGGCTTCGTTGGCGCCGAGGACGATGGTTTCGCCTTCGCGGAGGAGGCGGCCGTCGGCGTAGCGGGCGTTGAAGCGGGCTTTTTTGCCGCACCAGCAGATGGTGGGGATCTCTTCGATCTCGTCGGCGAGCTCGAGGAGGCGCTTGGAGCCTTCGAAGAGGAGGGTCCTGAAGTCGGATTTGAGGCCGTAGCAGATGACGGGGATGCGGTATTCGTCCACGACTTTGACGAAGGCTTCGACCTGGGAGGCGGTCAGGAACTGCGCTTCGTCCACGATGATGCAGTCGGGCTTTTCGGGGCCGGTGAAAAATGCCTCGCCGCGCGAGAGCAGCTCTTCCGCCGTCAGGCAGGGGGCTTCCAGGCCCATGCGGGAGCGCAGCACCAGGGCGCCGTCGCGGTTTTCCAGGGCAGGTTTACAGAGCAGGGCCTTTTTGCCGCGTTCTTCGTAATTATACTGGACCATCAGGGCGTTCGCGGTCTTGCTGGCCCCCATGGCGCCGTATCGGAAATATAGTTTAGCCATAAAATGCGGATCCTTTCGGGGAGCCGGTCGGCTCCTGTCTTTGTTTTTACTATATCATTTTGCGGCGGCGATTTCAATTTGAACCGCCGCGGATTCCGCCGGACGCCGAACGCTGGTTGCCGGACGCCGGACGGGTCGACTGCCGGCCGGCCCCGCAGGAGACTTCGCCGGATTTCCCGGTTCCGGCTTGCAATCGAGGCGGGCATCTGATAGAATCGGGGGAGCAGACAAGGAGGTCGGCTATGAGTGACATATTGATGATCGGGATTGCGGGGGGATCCGGGAGCGGAAAGACCACGCTGACAAAAAATCTGGTAAATCATTACGGCGATCAGATCGCCGTGGTTCATCACGACAATTATTATTATTCCCACCATGATATGACATATGAAGAACGCTGCCAGATCAATTACGACCATCCGGACGCGTTCGAGACCCGGCTGATGATCGAGCAGCTGAATATCTTAAAGCAGGGCCGCAGCGTGGAGTGCCCGGTGTACAATTACGCGATCCACGACCGCGTGGAGGAGACCGTGACCATCCGTCCGAAGCCCATCATTTTAGTGGAGGGCATCCTGATCTTTGCGGAGAAGGAACTGGCGGACCTGATGGATATCAAAATCTTCGTGGATACGGACGCGGATATCCGCCTGGCGCGGCGGATCGTGCGCGATATCCGGGACCGCGGCCGCACCGTGGAAAGCGTCATCGAACAGTGGCGCACCACGGTCAAGCCCATGTACGAGACCTTTGTGGAGCCTACCAAAAAACGGGCGGACATCATTGTCCCCGAAGGCGGCAAAAACGCGGTGGCCCTTGAAATGATCCTGGGGCGCATCGAACGGCACCTGAAATAAACCCGGGCGCGGGAACTGCCTCACCATGCGCTGGCGCGGCGCGGGGAGCGTGCGTATGAATGCGATCGAAACAGAGAAACTGACGAAATATTACGGGAAGTTCCGGGGGATCATTGACCTCGATCTTTCGGTGGAGCAGGGAGAATGCTTCGGATTTATCGGGCCCAACGGCGCGGGCAAATCCACGACGATCCGGACGCTGCTGGGGCTCATCGCCCCGACGGCGGGCTGCGCGCGGGTCCTGGGAAAAGACGTCCAAAAAGAAAAGACCGCCATTCTGAGGGATGTGGGCTACCTCCCCTCGGAGGCGGTCTTTTACGGAGGCATGCGGGTAAAGGACATTCTGAAACTGTCCGCGGATCTGCGGAAAAAGGACTGTTCGGCCCGTGCGGCCGTGCTCTGTGAGCGGCTGGAACTGGATCCGGGCCGGAAGGCGGAGGAGCTGTCGTTCGGCAACCGGAAGAAGTTAGCCATCATCTGCGCCGTGCAGAGCGACCCGGCCCTGCTGATCCTGGACGAACCGACCGGCGGTCTGGATCCCCTGATGCAGCGCGAGTTTTTTGAGATCATCAAAGAGCGGAACCGGGCCGGCGCCACCGTATTTCTGTCCAGCCACATCCTGTCCGAAGTGCAGCGCCACTGCGGGCGGGCCGCCGTCATCCGGGAAGGGCGCCTGATCGCCTGCGACAGCGTGGAAGCGATGCGGGACAGCAACGCCCGGCGCGTCCGGATCGAAGGACGGGTGGATCTGGCGGGGCTGCCCGGGCTTAAGGACCTGAACGTCTCGGAACAGGGCGCCAGCTTCCTGTACAGCGGGGACATGCAGCCGCTGCTGCACCGCCTGTCCGAGGGCGACGTACGGGACCTGAACATCACCGAACCGGATCTGGAAGAGATCTTCCTGCATTATTACGGGAAGGGGGAGCCGGCATGACGATCTTAAGACACGAACTGAAGCGGAACCGGACCTCCTGCCTGATCTGGACCGGCGCCATCGGCGCGCTGCTGATCATCTGCATCCTGCTGTTCCCGGAAATGAAGGGGCAGATGGCGGGCGTCGGCGAGATGTTTTCCTCCATGGGCGCGTTTACCACGGCCTTCGGCATGGACCGGCTGAATTTCGGCACGCTGACGGGCTATTACGCGATTGAATGCGGCAATGTGCTGGGTCTGGGCGGCGCTTTCTTCGCATCGCTCACCGGCGCCGGCATGCTGGCAAAAGAAGAAAGCGGGCGGACCGCGGAATTCCTGCTGACGCATCCGGTGAGCCGCCGGCGCATTGCGGCGGAGAAACTGCTCGCCCTGGGGGTGCTGATCGTTCTGCTGAATCTGGCCGTGTACGGTCTGGCCGTCGGATCGATGCTCGTGATCGCGGAGCCCGTCCCCTGGAAAGAGGTGAGCCTCATGCACGCGTCGTATTTCCTGATGCAGCTGGAGCTGGGCGCGCTCTGCTTCGGGCTTTCCGCGTTCCTCCGGAAGGGCAGTGCCGGCATCGGCCTGGGCACGGCCTTCCTGATGTACTTTCTGAACCTGATCGCGAATATCACGGAATCCGCGAAATTCCTCAAATATATCACGCCCTTCGGCTACTGTGACGGCGCGGACGTGGTAAGCAGCGGGCGGATCGACGGGACGATGCTGGCTGTCGGCGCGGGGATCGCCGCCGCCGCAATCCTGGCCGCCTTCCTTCAGTACGAGCGGAAGGATATCCACTGACCTATGATCAAAGCCTACCTGACCGCGGAGCTGCTGCTCCTGATCGCAGTAAAGGCCGGGGACCTCATCGGGCTCCCGGCCTTTCTTTACAATATCCTGGCATTTTCGGCGATCTTTCTGAACGCGGTCATCGCCTTTGTTTTCCTGCGCGCGTCCTCGCCCGGCCGTCCCCGCACCCGTCTGCGCGAGGACCTGATCGCCGGCGCCCTGTTCCTTACGCTGGCCGGCGACGTTTTTCTGACCCTGATCGGCACGGAGGACGTGTTCGTCCCCGGGATCGTGTTCTTCTGTCTGACGCAGACGGTCTACGCCGCGTATCTGGGCCCGTCCGTCCTCTCCGTCTGCCTGCAGGCCTTACTGGCGGCGGGCGGC
Organism: uncultured Lachnospiraceae bacterium; assembly: GCA_902796695.1. GTDB lineage: Bacteria > Bacillota > Clostridia > Lachnospirales > Lachnospiraceae > UBA6987. The sequence goes on along the minus strand of CADBQE010000102.1, from coordinate 848 downwards.
ATTTTTCTGCTGCACGAGACCGGAAATCTGACGGCCGCTTCCGCGCTGGGGGCACTGGATCTGGCCCTGCTCTCCGTCAACGTGCTGACAGCCTGGACAGGCGCCCGGACCCGGGCACCGCTGCTTTTTAAGATCGGCATCACCCTGTTTTTCCTGTGCGACGCCTCTATCGGGCTCCGCATGGTCACCGCCGGGCCTGTGCGGGATGCCGCCGCGTTTATGGTCTGGGTGTTCTATGCGCCGTCGCAGGTGACGATCACGCTGGCGTACGGATTATCCGTGCTGATGGCAGGCTGAAGTAAAGAGGTCGCTGTCCCCTCTTACGTTCCGCCCGCCCAGGAAACAGGCCAGGACGGGGATCGTATGGATCGCACAGGGCGGCGTTTCGAACGGTGTACCCGAACCCGTGGGTCGATCGGTTGCCCGCCCGGTGTACGCGTCCCCGTGGGTCCCCGTGGGTCGATCGTAGGGGCCGATTTGTAATCGGCCCGTTTTGATGGGAGACGGGACAAAAGAGAACCGTCCCCTGGTTCGGGGACGGCTCTGCGGAAGACCCTGTTTTGCCGGGATTCAATTTCAGTCGTATAGAGCAGCCAAAAACGTACGCATGGAATACAGGATGGTTTCCGCGGCCTTGTTGAGCTGTTCTCCGATGATGCCGTATGCCATCATCGGCTGCGTTCCGGTCCGCTTCATGATACCTTCGGATCCATAGACGGCACCTGTTGCAGCCCCTTCCTTCCGCATCTCCTGATCCGCTTTTTCATCGTAAAAGCTGTCCATGCGGATAACAAATTCTTCCCAGTCATAGAGTTCGCCTCGGAGGATGCCGGCTTCACGCCATGTGT
>CADBQE010000101.1 GCA_902796695.1 uncultured Lachnospiraceae bacterium | reverse complement strand
CCTGCTCGCGAGAGCCTGCGGGAAAGTGCCGGAGCCGGCTGTTTTTTCCGGTTCGGAGATCCTTTCTGCCGGGGAGACCGGCGCGGGGGAGGATGAGACGATTCCGCCGCAGGCGGAAAGCGTCCTGTCGCAGACGGAAACTATTCCGTCGCAGGCGGAAACCGTTCCGTCGCAGGCGGAAACCGTTCCGTCGCAGGCGGAAACCATTCCGCTGCCGACCGAAACTCTGCCGCCGCGGACAGAGGCGACGGAAGCGCTGTCGTCGCAGACGGAAGAGTCGTCGGCGCCGACAGAACCTATGCTGTCGTCAGCGGAAACTCTGCCGTCACCGGCTCCCTCCTCTTCCGCCCCCTCCCCCACATCTTCAGCGGCATCCGAGCCGACCGCCGCTTCGCATCCTTCCTCTTCCGCTGCTTCGCAGCCTCCCGCTTCCACCGCGCACGAACACCGTTTCACCGGGTGGAGCGTCGCAAAAGAGCCCTCCTGCACAGATGCCGGGACCGAAACACGCACCTGCCGGGACTGCGGTAAGGTGCAGAGCCGGACGGTCCCCGCTGCGGGCCATGACTGGCACGACGGATTCCGTGTGGTCCGGGAAGCCCGGACCGAGTCCGTTCTGGTCCGCGAAGCATGGGACGAACAGATCCTTCTGCAGGAAGCCTATACGGAGGAGATCACGGAGCTGCACTGGTTCTGCGAAGGCTGCGGCATGGATCAGACGGTCTATGCCCGGGAGCACGGCCTGCTGGACGCGGGCGGCCGATGGACGGAGGAAGGGCTGGTCTGGGACACGCAGCATGCCAAAGAGCATGCGCTGAAAGGCGAAAGCGACCGCACGTATTCCGCGCCGGTCGTGACCGACCGGATCGAACATCCCGCCGAATATGCCATCATCCATCATGAAGACGAATACGAGACCGTGTTCTGCCCGGAAGAGACAGCTCCCGTCAGGACCTGTTCCCGCTGCGGCGCCGTCCGCTGAAATTTCCCGCAACAGTTCAATGGCTGAACGCCCGGTGCGGTGAAAGCCGCACGCCGGGTGTGCGCCGGAGGGAATCCATAACCTCCGGCTATGGAAAGCCCAGGGAGCCCTCTCCCTGGCCGATGCACAGTATGAAATCAAATTTACCGCGGAAGACGGAAGCACAAGCACCTGGACCTTTAAAACCGATGCGGACGGCTTCCTGTACTACCGCGACACCTTCAAGGTCTCCGGACCGGCCCTGCTGACCGACGGATCCGGCAAGCCCGGCTTCCCGGCCGGCACCCTGACCATGAAAGAGACCAAAGCCCCGGCCGGCTACGCCCTGGATCCGACCGTCTATACCGTTCATTTTACGATCGGGACGGACGGCCTCATCCATGCCGACAAAGGCCGCTGGAACGCGGAAGCCGCCGCGGAGGATCTGGAGATCATCTCCGGGGAGCAGGCTAAGCAGATCGCCCTTTCCCTGACCAAAAAGGGGACCGGGGATCTTCCGCCCGGCGCCTCCTTAAACGGCATCCGCTTCGCCGGGGTAAACAATTCCGCCGCCAAAGTGAACGTGGGCGGCACGGACCGCGCCCCCGGCCGCGTAACGGAGATCCTGACCGTATCCGGCGCATCGGGCGGCAGCGTCTCCCTGAGCACCGGCAAAAACTATCCCGCCGGTTCCTATCTGATCTATGAGCTGCGCCGGGACGCGGCGATCGAGCCCGGCGACAAATACGAAGGCTCCGCCAAGCTTGGTTCCTCCCCGTTCGCGAACGACCACTTCCGCTGGGCAGAAAACAAACTGTCTGTGACCGTCACTGCGGCGGATGCGGATGCCGGCACGGCCAAAAGCGCCGGCACCGTCTCGGATGCTCCGGCGGAGAAATACCTGCAGGCATCCGTCAAAAAGACCGATGATCTGGGGGTCCCCGTGGCGGGCGTCGTCTTCAATCTGGTCTACGACGGTGCGAATCATCAGGCCGTGACCGACGCACAGGGCATCGCGTCCTGGAGCGGCATCCCGTGGACGAAAAACGGCAAAGCGGCGCGGCTGATCGAAGTCTCCGTTCCCGGCGGCCATTACGAGATCGATCCGGCTTACCGGGCTCCGGCCGGCAAAAGCGTCACGCTGAGCGGCGATCCGGATACCGTCTTCTCCCTCGGGACCGTCACCAACGTCCGCCTGGGCTCCGTCACACTGAAGAAGGCGGATGAAAAGGGCGCCCCCGTGGCGGGCGTCGTCTTCAACCTGGTCTACGGCGGCAAGGATCATAAGAAAACCACCGATGAGAGCGGCCGCATCACCTGGACGGGGATCCTGAATAAAACCGGGGCCCGTCTGATCGAAGTCTCCGTCCCGGACGGGAAATATCTGCCCGATCCCGCTTATACGGGGGACGGCAAAGCCCTCACCGTTGCCCTGAACGATCAGTTTGTATACGATCTGGGCACCGTGACCAACCACTCTCTGGTCAGCGCCGGCCTGAAAAAGACCGACGAGGCGGGCACGCCGCTCGCCGGGGTCCGCTTCAATCTGCGCTATGACGGGAAGGACCACGAGAAGGCCACCGACAGCAGCGGCCGCATCGTCTGGACCGGAATCAAAAGCGGGACCAAAGCCGTGCTGACCGAGACCTATGTGCCCGCCGGATACCGCATGGCCGAAGGCTATGCCGCACCCGGAAAGCCGGTCACGATCACTGCCGACGCCGGCGCCGTCTATGATCTCGGCACCGTCGTCAACGTGCGTCAGACCGGGGAAGTGCGGGTCGAAAAGAGTGCGGCCCCCGTTCCGGGCGCGGACGCTGCGGGCGTTTCCCTGAAGGGCTTCACCTTCCGCCTGAGCGGCGTCTCCCTGCTGGGAGAACCCGTGGACAGGACGGCGGTGACCGACGCGGAAGGCCGCGCGGTCTTCTCTTCCGTCCCCTACGGCAGCAGCTACACGCTGAAGGAAGAGCCGACCGCCGGGCAAAAAACAGTCTGGACCGCCCCGGAAGCGCAGACCTTTGCGGTTTCGGATGATTCGATCGGCACGGCCGGTTACGTGCTGCTGAACGTCGTCAACGAACCGGTCCTCGGATCCCTCATCATTCAGAAAACGCTGCCGGAGGGAGCCTCCTCCGACGGCTCCGGCTTCCGTTTCCGCATCCGCGGGACCTCGAATGCCGGCTATGCCGTCAGCCGGACCGCAGTGACCGGAGAAGGCGGCGCCGTCACGGTCTCCGATCTTCCGCTGGGCACCTATACCGTGGAGGAACTGCTGACCGAGGAGCAGGCCGCCGTCTGGGAAGGGAAGGATGCCGGCGAGGCCGTCGTTTCCGAAAGCGGCGCGGCCGTGCATTTCACGCTGGAAAACACGCCGAAGACCGCGTCCCTGAAGATCCGGAAGATCTCCGAGGACGGGAACCATGCCGGCTTCCGCTTTACCGTCTCCGGCACCCGGGCTGTCGGCGGCGTCTTCACCGCGTCCGCCGTCACGGATGACAGCGGTACAGCCGATTTCGGCCAGGTCCCTTATTCGGATGCCGCCGGCTATACGGTAACGGAGGAGCTGACCGATGCGCAGCGCGCTGTCTATAAGACCGGCACGATCACCCCGAACCCGGTCGTGGCGGACGATTCCGATCCGACCGTCACCGTCACGGCCGAAAACCTGCTCCTGCGCGGCGGGATCTCCGTGACCAAGCGGGATCTTTACCTCGGGCCGGTGCCGCAGGGCGATGCCTCTTTCGCCGGCATCCGCTTCGCGGTCATCAACCGTTCCGAAGGCCCCATCCTGCTGCCCGACGGCACGGCGGTCCCGTCCGGTACCGTGGCGCTTGTCCTGAGCGCGGAGGAAGACGGCAAAGCCGCCACGTCCGCCGAGACCCTTCCGATGGGGACTTATGAAGTCACCGAGCTGCGCCTGGACGATACCGCCCTGACCGGGCAGGAACTGGTGCGGGGCAGCCATCCCATGGCGAACGCGTCCTACCTGTGGCGGGACACGCACCATACGGTCACACTTTCCCGGGAAGGACAGATCGTGGAAGCGGCCGGCCCGGACGGGGAGTTCTTTGAAAACGAACCGGCGGCGCCCGCAGCCCCTTCCCTGTTCAAATATGATCAGGCTTTCGGGGAGGCGCGGCCGCAGGGCGCCGGCAGCTTTGCCGGCATCCGGTTTGCGCTGATCAACCGATCCGCCGGCCCGGTCTTCTACGCTCCGTCCGGCACGTCCGTCAGCCCGGGGCAGGTCATGGATATTCTGCTCTCCGATGCGGCGGGCACGATCGCTCTCTTGGCCCCTCTGCCCTACGGCACCTACGGGCTGGCGGAACTGCCCATGACCTCTTCCGTCAAGGCGGGCGACCTGTTCGATGAACTCTCCGAATCCGAAAAATACGGCGCCGGCAGCGACCGCTTCGGCCGTCTGTACGCCAACGAGTCCTACCTGTTCACCGACCGGGAGGAAAAGATCTTCCGCGCCGTGACCGCGGAGGACGGGACTCCGTCCTATACGCCCTCTCTGCTGCACTTTGACAACCGGGCGGTCCGCGGCGGCTTCTACTTTGAAAAGAAGGTCGAATCCACCCAGCGGCACCTGCCCTGCCTGCTCTTCCGCCTGACCTTGCGGGAGACCGGGGAAAGCCATTATATCTTCCTGAATCCGAACGCCTACTACGGAACGGACGAGCGGTATAACCGCCATTCTTTCCATACCAACGGCATCGACGCCCTGATGGAGCCGTACGCGGACGCGGCGGTCATCCCGCAGGCCGTGATCGATGAGCTGACCGAGCGGGAAGCCTGGACCTGGGGCACCTGGTTCGGGGAAGCCCCGGTCGATGACGATGATTTCGCCCTGCCCTTCGGCACCTATGAACTGGAGGAGCTCCGCTCCCCGGCCAATGCGCACTATGTCATGTTCCGCCACGACAATCTTCGCATCTGGTACGACAGCCAGTATCATTCCTTCGGCACCGTCTTCAACAAAGAAGCCGGGATCCTGACCGAAGCGAAGGATGCAGCTTCCGGAACGCAGGAAGGGATCGCCCGCCGGGAGGCGGTGATTCTGGACGACGTCACCTGCACCGGCCTGGCCGCTGGCGCAGAATACCGCCTGACTGCCTCCCTGATGGTGAAAAACGAAGACGGCAGCGGCACGCCGCTCCCCGGCATCCGGGCCGAAAAGACCTTCACCGCGGACGGGACCGTGTGCCGGCAGCGCATGGAGATCCCGTTTGACGCCCTCCCGTACGCCGGCATGAGCCTGGTCGTCTGCGAGGAGCTGCGGGACGCGGAAAGCGGCGTTCTGATCGCTTCCCACTGCTCCGCGGACGACGCAAAGCAGACCGTGCATTACCGTCCGGCCCCCGCATCCGGTCTGACCGTTCTGAAAGAGGCGGTCTCCTCCCCGGCGAACGGCATCGCCTATATTCCCGGGGAAACAGTCACCTACCGCATCACCGTCGCCAACAGCGGCGAAACCGATCTGAAGGACGTAAAAGTCACGGACGCCCGGACGGGCCTGGATCAGGTGATCGCGCTCCTGAAGGCGGGAGAAACCCGGGAATTTACCGTATCCTATACGGTGACCGAGGAAGATGCGAAGCACGAGACCTTTGAAAATATTGCGGTCGCGGAAGCCGAGGATCCCGCCGATCCCGAAACGCCGCTGCGGGAGGAGGATCCCGAAACAGTTCCCGTGATGCCGTATGAACCCGGCTATGTTCAGGCTAAGGAGCTGCTGAATGCCCCCGAAAACGGCATCGCTTTTGTCCCCGGAGAAACCGTCCGTTTCCGCCTGTCTCTCCGGAATACCGGCAACCAGCCGCTGATCATCGCGGTGCGGGATGAACTGACCGCATTCGAAGAAACGGTGACGCTGGCGCCCGGCGCCGCCTGGGAGAAGGATGTTTCCTATGTCGTCACGGAAGAGGACGCGAAGCGCGGTAGCGTCATAAACGTCCTGACCTCGGAAGGGCGTACGCCCGGCCGGCCGGATGAACCGATCACCCCGCCGCCTGAAGAGGTCGAAGTGCCTGTGATCCTTCCGGCTCCGTCGCTCTGGACCGACAAGGCCGTCACGGAATCCGATCATATCATCGCGCAGACCTCTTCCCTGTCCCCGGACGGGCGGATCCGCCGCCACGTTTCCGTAACGCCCTTCCGCCCCGGCGAGACCGTCACCTACAGCATCCTGGTCGGCAATAACGGCAATATGGACCTGCATCAGGTGGAAGTCACGGATACCCAAACCGGTTTTCACACCGTGATCGAGCTTCTAAAGCCCGGCGAAGTAAAAGAATTCTTCACCACGCACGAGATCACGCAGGAAGATGCCCGGTGCGGCGACTTTGTCAATACCGCCGCGGCCCGCGCCGAGAACCCGGATGCGGTCCATGACCCGGAGCATCCCGTGCTCACCGCGCAGGACGACGAGCGGGTCCCCGCCTTCCTGGCGTCGCCTTCGCTCTTTACCCGTAAGGAAGTGATTTCCTCGCCGGCCGCGGGCAGCGCCTATACGGCCGGCGAGACCGTCCGCTACCGCCTCACGGTCACAAACAACGGCAATGTGGACCTGGTCCGCGTCGCGATCGACGACGACCTGACCGGCCTGCATCTGGTGCTGGACGAACTGAAGACCGGCGAAAGCTGGACGCGGGACGTTTCCTACACCGTCACGCGGAAAGACGCGGAAGCCGGCCGGGTCCGGAACGTCCTGACCGTCTCCGCGGTGGATCCGGAAGATCCCGAAAAGCCGGTAACGCCGCCCGAGCAGATCGTGGAAGTCCCCACCGTCCAAACCGGCAGCGTGACCGTCATCTACGTGGATGAAGACGGAAAAGTCCTGATCCGGCGCTCCTTCGTGGCACGTGATGTTCCGGTCGGCACCGCTTACCGGACCGTGCAGAAAGCCATCTCCGGCTACGAATTCGTGCGCATGGGCAAAGGCTCCGCGCCGCGCACCGGAAAAGTCACAGCTTCCCCGCAGGAAGTCATCTATGTATATCGGAAGAAGGCCGTTCCGGTCACACCGCCCGTTACGCCGCCGGTCACGCCGCCCATGGGTGATGCGGCTCAGCCGGGCCTGTACGCCGTCCTTCTTCTCACCAGTCTGGTCTGCCTGACGCTGCTGCTGCGGCGCAGAAGGAGAACGTCATGATGAGTTTCGATGAATTTACGGAATCCGTCGCGCGCCGGATCCGGGATTATCTTCCCGCCGAATACGCGGACAGCGAAGTCAGTCTGCCGCGCATCCGGAAGATCAACCGGAACTATACCGGCCTGATCGTCCGGGGAGACGGGCAGCAGGTTACGCCGGCCATCCGACTGGAACTGTTCTATCAGGATTATCTGAACGGCAGCAGTCCGGAGGAGATCCTGCAGGAGATTGCGGATATTATCCGCCGGACCTCGCTGCCGATCGGCTATCACGACCTCTGCAGCCGTCTGTTCTCCTATGAGAGCATTTCCTCCCGTCTGTTTCTGCGCGTCTGCGGAAAGCAGAACAATCGGGAGCTGCTGGAACGGGCCCCGTACCATACGGTGCTGGACCTGGCCCTGACCTGTCACGCGTATCTGGGAGAAACCGAAGACAGCCGCGCCTGCGTCCTGGTCACTCATGACATGCTGCAGCAATGGCATATCAGCAAAGCACAGCTGTTCCGCCAGGCCTTCCGCAGCAGCATGGAGCTGATGCCGGCCGAGATCCGTCCCATGCGGGAGATTCTCAGGGAAAACTGCGGATTTCCCGACTGCGCGCCCCCGGAAGAAATTCCGATGTTTGTGATCACCCGCAGGCTCTGGGGATCCGCAGCCGCCCTCTTCTATCCGGGCGTATTTGAGGAACTCAGCAGCCTGGCCGACGGGGATTACTATATTCTGCCCTCATCGGTCAACGAATGCATCATGGTCCCGAAGTCTGTCGGTTCCGATCCGTTCTGTTTAAGGCAGATGGTGCGGGAAATCAACCGCAGCATCGTGCAGGACTGCGAGATTCTTTCGGACAATATCTACTGCTACAGCAGTAAAAAGAAAAGACTGATGATCGCGGATTAGCCACACAAAAGGGGCGGGTGCTTCAAAACACCCGCCCTGTTTTTATGAGAGCCAACGGCCGGATTCGAACCGGCAACCTGCTGATTACAAATCAGCTGCTCTGCCGTTGAGCCACGTTGGCCAATTCCGTTATATATGAAAAAAGAAAGAGCCCTCTGGGACCAACAGGGCTCGAACCTGTGACCCCTTGCTTGTAAGGCAAGTGCTCTCCCAGCTGAGCTATGATCCCTTATTCAGGCTCTTGCAGTGGGGGAAGGTGGATTCGAACCACCGAAAGCACTGCTAACAGATTTACAGTCTGCCCCCTTTGGCCACTCGGGAAT
>CADBQE010000100.1 GCA_902796695.1 uncultured Lachnospiraceae bacterium | reverse complement strand
GGCATGGCGTCCGCGTCGTAGTGATCGTAATGAAAATGAGTGGCCGTGATCACATCCGCCGGCAGCTCCTCCGGGCGGATCGGAGCGGGAATCAGGCGCTTGAAGCCGTCATGCCCCTCCAGCGTCCGCACGCAGTCGCTCAGATACGGGTCGATCAGCAGCCATCTGCCTCCGCTGTTCTGTACGGCAAAGCCCGCCTGACCTAAAAAGAACAGGCGGGGCTTCGGACTTTGCGCGGAGCTTATGAGGTCCCGCAGCATAATACACCTCTCTGACAACGGATCTTATTCTTTCGGCAGTTCGGACGTGCAATGAGGGCAGCGCACCGCATCCAGCGGGATCTCGCTCTTGCAGAACGGGCAGATCTTCGTGGTAGGAGCCGCGGGAGCTTCTTCCTCCTTGCCCATGCTGCGCATCTTGTTGATGCCCTTGACAATGAAGAATACGATCAGCGCCAGGATCAGGAACGTAATGATGGCCGCGATGAAGGCGCCGAACTTGATGGCGACTTCCTCCACCGGTTCGCCGGCCGCATTCACGGTCGCTTCCTTAAGCACGATCTTCAGGGAGTTGTCCAGGCTGTCCACACCGGGGATCAGAGCCAGCAGCGGGTTGACGATATTGCCGGTAAAGGCCGTCACCAGTGCCGTGAACGCACCGCCGATGATCACGCCGATCGCCATGTCGATCATGTTTCCCTTGACGGCGAATTCTTTGAATTCCTGCATAAACTTTTTCATGGTTTCTCCTCCTATGGCAGGCCGGGCCGGCTCAGATCCGGTCCCGCCTGTATTTTACTCCTTTCACGAAAGAAATGCAAGGGATGCCGTTTCAATAACCCGCTGCATCTGGTCCCTCCGTCCGATCGTGATGCGCAGGCATCCCTCCAGCGAAGCGCTCTGGCGCACGTCGCGGACAAAGATATTGGCGGCTTCCCACTGCCGGCTCAGCACCGCCTTGATCTCCGGCGTGCGGCAGCGGATCAGAACAAAGTTGCCGCGGCTCTCATACGCGTGGATATACGCGCTCAGCGGCCCTTCGTTGAATGCGCGGATAAACTGCTCTCGCGCCTCCTGCACTTCGCGCACATACGCCTGCATATACCCGATGTCCTGCAGTGCGGCCAGGGCCGCGACCTGCGTAAACGTGTTGATGTTCTTAGGATTGCGGATCTTGAAAACGGCTTCGATATTCTCGCGCGAGGCCAGCAGATAGCCGAAGCGCAGATTGGCCAGCCCGAAAGCTTTGGAGAGCGTGCGCGTGATCAGCAGATTGCCGTACGTCCGCACGAGCGGAGCCACGGTCTGCCCGGCAAATTCCGCGTAGGCTTCGTCCACCAGGAAGCAGATCTCCGGATAATCCCGCAGAAGCCCTTCAATAACGGCTTCCGGGATCAGCGTGCCGCTGGGGTTGTTGGGGTTGCAGATATAGACCAGGCGGGGCTTCACCGCTTCGATCCGGCGGCGGAAGCTTTCCTCGTCGAAAACAAAGTCCGCGCCGAGCTCGCCGTAGAACATCCGCGCGCCGGTGGATTCCGCGGTCAGGCGGAAATTATCGTAGGAAGGCCACAGGATCAGCACGTGATCCCCTTCCCGCAGATAGGCGCGCACCAGATATTCATGCAGATCGTCGGAGCCGCCGAAATACTGGATATTCTCCTCCGGAAGCCCGATATAGGCCGACAGAGCCTTCATCAGGTCCTCGTTGAACGTAGACGGATACAGGTGGAAGAAATCGTCCTGATTCAGCAGTTCCGCCAGGCGTCTGCGTACCAGAGGCGAAGGGGCGATCGCCGCCTCGTTCCAGTCCAGCTTCAGAATGCCGCGCCGCTCATCCGGGCTCACGGCCCAGATCTTGTGCGACGCAACAGTATAGGGTTTTACCTGATCCAGGCTTTCATTCCACAGATTCACGGCGTACCTCCGTAATTTTCATAGGACGGATCCAGAGCTTTCAGCTCCGAAAACGTATCGATCTCCTGTATATCCTCCGCCTGACACGGGCGGATCGCCACATGGTAGCGGTCCTTCAGCACCGCCATGGGCACCTGCTCCCAGTAATATTCCCGGCCGCCGGGCATGGCCGCCACGGTTTCCAGGTCCCGCGCCAGCTTCTTCCCATCTTCTTCGTTCCAGTAGGAGATCCCGATGACCTGATAGCAGTCCAGGCCGCCCCGGCGCTCCTCCAGAATATAGCCGCTGCGCGTCGTGAAGCACCAGTCGTCCGTCCGTTCCGCGTAGACACCCAGGAAATTGGATTCGTAGTGATACGGCGCGATCAGGGCCGGGCGGCGCAGCAGCAGGTCCGCGTCAAAAATATAGGCGTTTTCCAGCAGGTCCTTCACGCACAGCGCGGACAGGATGTTGTTGGCCTCGCCGTAGGCGGGATTTTCCACAAAGCGGATCATGGGATACTTCTCCAGCAGGGCGTCGAAGGCCTCCGCCTTATAGCCGCGTACGATGTATATTTCCTTGATCCCGGCCGCCAGGACCGCGTCCAGCAGCCCGTCGATCAGCCGCTTCCCGTTTACGGAGATTAACGGCTTGGGGATGTCCAGCGTGACCGGAGCCAGACGCGAGCCGAACCCCGCCGCGATGAACACCGCCCGGCGCACCCGGTACGGTTCCAGTGCCGCCAGTCCCAGGGACGTGATCCCGTGCTCCGAGACCAGACCGCGCTCCGCGAGCGACCGCACCAGTTTATTCACGGTTCCCAGCGACATACCGCTGCGGCGGGCCAGTTCCCGCTGCGGCAGGGACGTCTTCGCTTCGGCCAGCAGGGCCAGGATCTGAAATTCCTTTTTCGTGATCGTCATAGTATTCCTCGTAAAAAATGTTCAGATATGCGGAATAGTACCACTCATCTGAACATTTGTCAAGGGTTTTTGTTCAATTTTGGTTCATTTCTGACAGGCGCTGAACGCTCTGGGCTTTTTCCGGAAATGCTACCTGTCCTTGATCTCGTTGAGGATGCCCAGCACCTTCAGGTCGTAAATGGAACCGGCTTCCATTTTCTGAGCCGCCTGCTCGCTTATCAGATTCATCTGATTATACGCATCGTCCACCCTCCGGATCAGAAGTATCTGTACGCACAGAATCACGGCCAGTATCCCTATCAGAATAATACTTTTTTTAGACTCCGCTGTCTTTTCCGTTCCCATCATGTCACCGCTCCTTCATCTGTTCCAGAATCTCCAGTATATTGCTTTCCCGAGATTCGCTCACTTCCATCCTTTCAGAGACAGCTGAGCCGAATGCAGTCATACGGTTCAGCAATGCATTGATCCGGATCATTGAAACGATCTGCACGGCTATAATAGCTGTGATCAGGATGATTATAATGATTCTCTTCGTATTCATTTTTCTTCCCCTCTCAAAGCTGTATGTGAGGCCGTTCCGGTCCTTATACTATTGCAGCAGCAGAATCTGCCGGCAATAGTTTACGGAGAGTTCCGTTTGATTTCGTGTTTCGTTCTCCTGCGGATGCAAAGCAAGTGGTTCCTATTGTAAAAACCAGTACCAGTGAGATAACTGCGGCTGTGATTGTTCTGACGTTCTTCATTTTCGTATTTCCTTTCTTTGGCAAACTGACATTCAGTTCCTTTTTATCTATATAACAATCCAGGAAAGGAAAAAACGGACACAGCTTTTAAAAATTTATTCAGGAAATTGTCATTGTTTCCGCCAGCACCTCCTGATACGGCCGGTCCGGGTCGAATATGAATTCCAGGTGGCCGCTGTCACGGACACCTCCCGGCGGAGGAGACATGTAGTCGCCGTACTCGCGGGTCAGGAAATCGTCATAGCCCGCGGGGACGGGGAGGAGGATGCCTTCAAACGGGAGCAGGATCTGCCGCTCCAGGTCTGCTTTCGG
>CADBQE010000099.1 GCA_902796695.1 uncultured Lachnospiraceae bacterium | reverse complement strand
TCTGAATGACCGCACGGCTTCCGATCAAGAAAAAGGAGAGAGGAAACAATGAAGAAAATCACTGCTCTGATGATGTGCATCCTGATGGTGTTCACCTTGACGGCCTGTTCCGGATCCCAGACTCCGACCCAGCCGGCCACTACCCCGGCCGCGACCCCGGCCGAAACGACTGACGTCGTGGAGGAAGCCCTGGACCTGATCCCCTTCGTCAAGGACGGAGAGATCTATTTTGACATCCACGTGACGGACGCGATCAAGAACTTCGTGGTCAAGATCGACGGCAAAGCCGTGGAAGCGGGCAAAGGCCTTCCCTTCACGGGCAATACCCAGATCACCTTTGAAGGAGAAGCCGATGCGGACAAGTCCCTCGACATGTATGTCATCTTCGGCGTGAAAGACGGCAACTACTACCGTTTCAACCAGTCCATCAGCAAAGGGCTGGACGCCGACCGCGCGATGGAGCGGCTCCCCAAGGTGATTTCCGACGTTCTGTCCGGCAACAACAAGATCCTGGTCATCGTCACGGAAAAGCCCGGGGACTGGGATCACAACCTCAGCGAAAAGCTGAACGAATTCCTGACTCCGCTGGTGGGCAAATAAGCCGCACCCGGACGGTCACGGAGGGACGCCCCGCGCGTCCTTCTTTTGTTTTCTTTCGTTTTTCCGTGTTGAGTGTTGAATTTCCATCTCAAATCATCTATAATGGTTTTTACGGAATAATCGTGTTCTTCAAACATCAATTTATTATTGGAAAAAAGGAACGGGATCACTATGTGACAAGGGGACGGTTCTTTTGTCACGTTTTTGGTCCTTGTCCTACGGGCCGCTGACACACAAGGTGAATTGCCGCACAGCGGCAAGAGAGGGCGGCCTGGGCCGGCGGCCCCTACATTGGATGCGCAGGGCGTGACAGGGGGACGGTTCCTTTGTCACGTTTCAGGGACCTTCAAAGGCCGCCCGGTATTCCAATTCCGTATAAAAGCGGCGCACAAAGGCGGATCCCTCCTGCGACGGATCCGTTTCCACCAGATACCAGACCGTCCAGACATTGCCCAGGTCGATGCGGGAAAAATCTGCGGAAAAGCCGAAAAGCAGCCGATGCGGGTCCGCGGCCCGTATCCCGGCCGGGTGAATGTCTTTTTCCTCGGGATGCAGCATGGTGCAGCCGTAATAGCCGCCTACCCGATCCAGAAAGCTGGTATCGGAGGTGTCCCTTCCGATCTGACGGTTTAGCGCGGCCCGAACCTCGGGAAGCAGCCGCTCCGTCAGACGGGCGCTCTCTTCCCGGAGGCGGGCACTCTCTTCCTGCAGTCGGGTACTCTCTTCCCGCAGACGGAGCGCGGCGGACCGCAGCGCCGACGGCCACGGACTGCAGCCGGAAAGCGCTGTGAGGAGAAGCATCAGAAGGAGCATCGTGCAGATTCGTTTTCTTTTCATGATCATTTTCCGCATGCTGCGGCAGGCCGGGATCGGAGCCCGGACCTGCCCTGAGACGGGGGAGATCTCGGCCAAAGCATCACTCCTCAACCGGATAACGGGCATATGAGACAGCCGCTTCTTCCGTAGAATGCAGCATCCCGTCAAACTTCGTTTTATTATAGCAGATCCTGCGCCATTCCGGAGGGAAAAGATGACAAAGGAACCGTCCCCCTGTCACGCGGGCCCCCTGTCGCGCGGGTCTCCTGTCGTGCGGAGGAGGAAATTATTTCGGGGGGTTGTGTTGTATTTCGGGGGAGAATGGTTTATAATATTTTCAGGATTTTTCGGGATTACCAAGTCGGTATTTTATTATGTAAAAAAGGAACGATCACTATGGGTAAAGAAGAGATTATGGTTGTTGACGGGAACGAGGCTGCGGCGTATGTAGCGTATGCGTTTTCCGAGGTGGCGGCGATTTATCCGATTACGCCGTCGTCCCCGATGGCGGAGAAGACGGATGAATGGTCGGCGAACGGGAGGAAGAATCTGTTCGGGCAGACGGTCTCGCTGGTGGAGATGCAGTCCGAGGCAGGCGCGATCGGTGCGGTGCACGGCGCGCTGGAGGCCGGGTCGCTGGCTACGTCCTTTACGTCCTCGCAGGGGCTGATGCTGATGATCCCGGTGCTGCACCGGATCAGCGGCACGCGGCAGCCGGCGGTGCTGCATGTGGCGTCCCGGACCGTGGGCACGCACGCCATGTCGATCTTCGGCGATCACAGCGACGTGATGAACTGCCGTCAGACCGGCTTTGCCCAGCTGTCCACCGGCAGCGTGCAGGAAGTCATGGACCTGGCCGCCGTCGCGCACCTGTGCGCCGTGAAGGCCCGCGTGCCGTTCATGCACTTCTTTGACGGCTTCCGCACCTCGCACGAAATTCAGAAGATCCGCGCCATCCCTTATGAGGAATTCGGAAAGCTGCTCGACTGGGACGCGGTGAAGAAATTCCGCGCGGAGGCGCTGAATCCGAACCATCCCACGCTGCGCAACACGGTGCAGAATCCGGACGTCTACTTCCAGATCCGGGAAGCCAACAACCGCTTCTATGACGAACTGCCCGCCCTTGTGGAAGAGTATATGCAAAAGATCAACGCGATCACCGGGCAGGACTATCACGTCTTCAATTACTACGGCGCCCCCGACGCGGAGCGCGTCATCGTCGCCATGGGCTCCGTCTCCGGAACCGTGCGCGAGACCGTAAACGTGCTGAATGCCGCCGGCGGAAAGGTCGGCTTCCTGCAGGTCCACCTGTTCAATCCGTTCTCCGCGGAAATGTTCCGCGCCGCACTGCCGAAGACCGTGAAAAAGATCGCGGTGCTGGACCGCTGCAAGGAAATGGGCGCCGCGGGCGATCCGCTGTACCTGGCCGTCTGCGCCGCGTTCACGAACCGGAAGGACGCCCCGTACATCATCGGCGGCCGCTACGGCCTCTCCTCCAAGGACACCACGCCCGCGCAGATGAAGGCCGTGTTCGACCACCTGCTGCAGGATGAGCCGTGGGGCAATTTCACCGTCGGCATCACGGACGACGTGACGCACCGCTCGCTGCCGGTCGGCGCCCCGCTCGCCATTCCGTACCGGAAGATGGTGGCGTGCAAGTTCTGGGGGCTGGGCAGCGACGGCACGGTCGGCGCGAACAAGAACTCCATCAAGATCATCGGCCAGAATACGGACATGTATACGCAGGCCTATTTCGAATACGACACCAAGAAATCCTTCGGCATCACGCGCAGCCATCTGCGCTTCGGCGAAGAGCCCATCATCGGCTCCTACCTGGTGACGGAAGCGGATTTCGTGGCCTGCCACAACCAGTCCTTCCTGAAGAAATACGACATCCTGTCCGAGCTGAAGCCGCACGGCACCTTCCTGCTCAACACCTCCTGGAGCGAGGCGGAGCTGGATGAAAAACTGCCGGCCGACGTGAAGCGCCTGCTGGCGGAAAAGGATGCTAAATTCTATATCATCGACGCCAACGCCATCGCCCGCGAGCTGGGTCTGGGCAATCACGCCTCCATGGTGCTGCAGTCGGCGTTCTTCGCGCTTGCGGACATCATCCCCATGGAACAGGCGCTCGGCTTCATGAAAGCCGCTGCGGAAAAGACCTTCCGCAAGAAAGGCGACGCCGTGGTGCAGATGAACCTGGCCGCCATCGACAGAGGCGCCGGCCACGTGGTCCGCGTGACGATCCCGGCCGCCTGGAAAGAGGCGAAGGAAGCATCGCCCGTCGCATCCTTCGGCGTCCTGCCGACGGATCCGCCTTTCATCAAAAATATCCTGCGGCCCATCAACGCCTTAAAGGGCGATGATCTGCCGGTCTCCGCCTTTGCCGGAATCGAGGACGGCACGATGCCGCTCGGCACCACCGCCTATGAAAAGCGCGGCATTGCCACGCAGCTTCCGGTCTGGGATCCGGCCGTCTGCGCGCAGTGCAACCGCTGCTCGTTCGTCTGCCCGCACGCGGTCATCCGCCCGTACCTGCTGAATGACGAAGAGAAAGCGAACGCGCCGGAGGGTTTCGTGACGGTCCCCGCCAAGGGCGCCGCCGGCCTGCATTTCTCCCTGCAGATCAGCGATATGGACTGCACCGGCTGCGGTTCCTGCGTGGCCTCCTGCCCGCTTTCCGGGGGAGCGCTCCGGATGGAGCAGGTGGACCGCGAACTGACCCTGACCCCCGCCTGGGAATACGGCCTGACCGTCTCCGAAAAAGACGCTTTCAAGCCGGACACCGTCAAGGGAAGCCAGTTCCGCCAGCCGCTGTGCGAATTCTCCGGCGCCTGCGCGGGCTGCGGCGAAACGCCGTACGCCAAGCTGCTGACCCAGCTCTTCGGCGACCGCATGTACTGGGCCAACGCCACCGGCTGCTCGCAGGCCTGGGGCGCGGCCATGCCGTCCATCCCGTATACGACCAATAAAGAAGGCAAGGGCCCGGCCTGGAGCAATTCCCTGTTTGAAAACAACGCGGAATTCTGCCTGGGCATCGCCCTGTCCGCCAAGCAGCAGCGCCGCAAAATGAAGGCGCGCATGGAGGAGCTGCGGACGCTGGTGTCCGACGGACCGCTTGCGGAAGCCATCGACGACTGGCTGGCCGCCTTCTCCGACATCAACGCCTCCGCGGAAGCTTCGAAGAAGCTGCTGGCCGTTCTGGCCGGGACCGATCCCGCCGGACGCGCCGGCGAACTGAAGGCCGAGATCCTGCAGAACGCGGAGCATCTGAACAAGCAGGCCGTCTGGATGTACGGCGGCGACGGCTGGGCCTACGATATCGGCTTCGGCGGTCTGGACCACGTGATCGCCATGGGCGAGGACGTGAATATCCTGGTCGTGGACACGGAGGTCTACTCCAACACCGGCGGCCAGAGCAGCAAGGCCACCCCGCTCGGCGCGGTCGCGCAGTTCCAGGCGTCCGGCAAGAAGACC
>CADBQE010000098.1 GCA_902796695.1 uncultured Lachnospiraceae bacterium | reverse complement strand
GACCGGAAAGATCTTCTCCCCCATCGTCCTGACCGGCTATGTGCCGGACCTGCTGAAATCCGTTACCATGATGAGCCCCGGCGTGGAACTGGGCGGCGGCGGATACTGCGGCAAGGGTTACAAGGAATGGGTGAAGGTATCCGACGGCGGCCCTTACATGAAGGCCCGCATTCGGCTGGGATAGGAGGCTCATGATGATCGAACTGACAGTCAGATTGCTGAAAGAACTGGCCCCGGCGGCCTGGCGCATAGAAAAGCGCGAAGAAGAGAGCGCGGAACTGTTCCTGGTCCGGAAGCAGCTGGATACGCGCCGCGTGAAGGATGTGAGCCGCCTGCGCGTCACCGTCTTCCGGGATGATGAAGAAGGCCGCCGCGGCTTTACCACGGTGGACCTGACGCCGGGCCTTTCGGAGGAGGAGATCCGCCGGAAACTGGAAGAAACCTATTACGCGGCATCCTTTGCCATGAATCCGGGCTATGAGCAGCCCGACCCCGTGCAGGCTGCGGTTCCGCCCGCGGATACGCCCTTTATGACGCGTCCTCTCAGCGAAACGGTCGGCCGCATGGCCGCGGCTCTGCTGGCCGGGGACGACCATCCGTCCGCCTTCCTGAACTCCGCGGAGATCTTTGCGGTCCGCTCCCATATCCGCATCCTGAGCTCCGAGGGAACGGACGTCTCCTGGTCCCAGGCCCTGGTGAAGGGCGAATTCGTGGCCCAGTGCCGCGAGCCGGTGGACGTGGAGATCTATAAGGATTTTGAATACGACAGGCCGGAGGAGGAAGCGCTTACGGCGCTGGTCCGCGAGACCCTTTCCTTCGCGGCGGACCGGGCCCGTGCGCAGAAGGCTCCGGCAAGCGGCGATTACGACCTGGTCCTGACCGGCGACAGCGTGCGGGAGATCCTGGACTACTACCTGAACCGCGCATCCGCCTATATGATCTACCCCGGCTACTCTTCCTGGCAGCGCGGCGCGCTGGTCCAGCCGGCGGATAACGGCTTTGAATCGCTGGATCTGACCTTAAAGGCTTCCGCTCCGTTCAGCAGTGAAGGCATTCCGATGAAGGACCGCGTCCTGCTGGACATGGGGATCCTGAAAACGATCCCCGGAGGCAACCGCTTCTGCCGCTATCTGGATACCGAGCCCACGGGCGAATACCGGAAGCTGGCCTGCACCAATGAAGGCAGCTGCTCTCTTGCGGACCTGAAAAAAGGCCCCTGCCTGTGGGCGGTGACCTTCTCGGATTTTCAGATGGACCCGATGAGCGGCTATTTCGGCGGCGAGATCCGCCTGGCTTACCTGATCGGAGAAGACGGCAGCATGACGCCGGTCACGGGCGGCTCCGTGAGCGCGTCGATTCTGGAGACGCAGAATAAGATGCTGCTGTCCACAGACCGCATGGTCACTTCCCGCTACGAAGGACCTGCGGGCATCCGGATCCGCGGCGTATCCGTGGCCGGTTCCAAGGAGGCGGAGGCATAATGCAGGAAACGGCGGCTCATAAGCACTGGCGATGGTTTTTCACCCTGTTCCTGACGGTGGCGGGCACGCTGGCGTGTATTTTTGTGCTGCCGCGGCTGATTGCGTTTTTCTTCCCCTTCGTGATCGGCTGGATTCTTGCTCTCATGGCTTCCCCGCTGGCCCGCTGGCTGGAGAAGAAACTGCACATTCGGAAGAAAGTGGGATCCGTCCTGGTCGTGATCCTGGTGCTGGCTGTGATCGTGACCGCCCTGTATTTCCTGATCAGCCGTCTGGTCCGCGAGATCGCGGACTTTATTCCCCAGGCCCCGGTCTATCTGCAGAAGCTGCTGGATGTTCTGGGCAAGCTGGAAGAGTGGCTGGGCGGTGTTTTCAAAGGGCTGCCGGACAATGTAAGAGATGCGTTTGAAAGCTTTTCCCAGGATCTGCGGAACACGCTGGCGACCGCCGTACGGGATCTGAGCGCTGAATTCGCGTCCGGAATCGGAAATGCCGCCTTAAGCGTTCCGACGGTCCTGTTCTATACCGTGATCACGATCGCCAGCTCCTTTATCCTGATCTGGGAGCGGGAGCGGCTCTGGAACGGCTTTTACCGGCGCATGCCGAAGAGTGTCAGGCGCTTTATCGACATGGGCAAGCAGAGCCTGAAAAAAGCGCTCAGCGGCTACTTTGTG
This sequence comes from uncultured Lachnospiraceae bacterium, assembly GCA_902796695.1. Classification (GTDB taxonomy): domain Bacteria; phylum Bacillota; class Clostridia; order Lachnospirales; family Lachnospiraceae; genus UBA6987. The sequence goes on along the minus strand of CADBQE010000098.1, from coordinate 562 downwards.
GCGCAGCTGAAAATGTCCTGGATCGTGGCGGTCATCGTGATGGTGGGGCTGCTGCTCCTCAAAGTCCCGTATGCCCTGCTGCTTTCCCTGTTGATCGCCTTTATTGATTTTCTGCCCGTCTTCGGCTCCGGGACCGTTCTGTGGCCCTGGGCGCTGGCCGAAGTGACGCAGGAACACTATATGATGGCCCTGTGGCTCATGGTGATCTACGTGGCGGTGCAGATCGCCCGCAACATCCTTTCCCCGAAGTTCATGGGGAAAACGATGGGCCTGTCCGGCCTCATGACGATCCTTTCCATGTTCATCGGCTTCCGCCTGTACGGCGTGATGGGGCTGGTGTTCGCCATCCCGGTCGGCATGCTGGTCGTGGAAGTCTGGCAGTACGGCGTATTCCGGCCCGCCATCGGCGTCTTAAAGGAGATGGCGGTCACGATCGCGGGCTATCTGAAAAAACCCGAGATCCGGTCTCAGGACGGAAGCCCCGTGCCGGATCCGATCGGGGAACCGGACCTGCTGCACGTGCCGCAGGAACCGCCCGCACCGGAAGAAGAGGGGGGAACGG
>CADBQE010000097.1 GCA_902796695.1 uncultured Lachnospiraceae bacterium | reverse complement strand
CCGAAGTTGCTTAAGGTAAAGAACATCATAGCCAGACACACCAGCCACACGGCTGGGTTTTTCAAGCCCCGGGAGAGGGAGACGGGTTTGGCATTGCTTTCGTCTTCCTGCGTATGCCCGGCACCTGTTTCGGGCACGTGCACGAACAGGACGAAAAAGAGGGCTGCGAGGATGGTGATGATCCCGCCGGCGCCCCACAGGCCGCGCCAGCCGAAGGCATCCGTCAGGGACAGACCGAACAGGAAGCAGAGCGACTGCGCCACGATCTGCCACGTAGACCAGATGCTCATGGGCAGGCCGCGCTTTTCCGGAGAGAACCACAGGGAAATGAGCGAGGGTACTACGATGGCAATCAGGCCGGCACCGGCCCCTTCGATCACGCGGCTGACAAGAAGCAGCGGCACGGAGTCAGCCAGTATGCCGATTCCCGTCCCTATCAGGCCGAAGAGGAGCGAGAGCAGTCCGGTCCGCTTGAGTCCGATCTTTTCGACAATCAACGCACCGGGGAAGGCCATTACAATTCCCATGACACAGAATGCGGAGGACAGCCAGCCGGCGGTCCCGGCGTCGATCTCAAATGTATTCTGCAGGACAGTGATGCACGGGACAACTTTATTTTGAATGATGGCAATGGCCAGTCCCGCAAATACGGCGGAAAGGGTCACGCGCCAGGCTTTTGTTTTCATAATCGTACGGGAAGCCCGGAAGGCGGGCAAAAAGGGTCCGCCGGAGAAAGAGGAGAGACTCCGGCGGGAAAAGGCAGGCACGAGGCGGAAGAAGGCAAGAGAATGCGCAGGGCATTCCGGACCCCGTGCCTGCCGGGGAAAAAATGCTTACTCGATGATGAAGCGGCAGTAAGGATCGCCGGCTGCAATGCAGTGGGTATGCGTGATGTTGTAGTTAGGATCGACCGTATGGACTTCGATATTGCGGTAGAAGTCGCACCACAGGCTGAGGTCGGAGGCATCCACACCCATTTCCTGCGCGGCATGCGCCAGCGGGCAGCTTTCGGCATATCCGAGAATCTGTTTCGGGGTGTACTTGGTCAGGCGGTGTTCGTAAGGAAGACCGGCCATGCCGAAGAAGACCACATTGGCGGCCTGGCGCAGGTCGCGGGTCAGGATATTGATGTCCAGGCGGCGCTGATTGGCGGCACGGGTGTAGCCGGGCGTATGCTCCTTGGCAACCAGGTTGATGAATTTTTCCCAGCCGAGCAGGGTGCCGCCCAGAACGATCGCATCGGTGGCGATGTGCCATTTTGTCTCACATCCGCGGGCTTCGATCTGTTCGTTGGTATATTCTTCGGTCAGCCAGGGCAGAGTGCGCCAGTTGGGCAGATCATAGCAGTCGGGTTCCGGGCCGAAGCGGGTCTTTTTCTCGGTCTTGTTTTCCATGATGGTCTCGTACAGACTCTTTTCCCCGGGCTTGCGGGCGCGGGTGTACTGTTCGTTCTTCATGAAAGGCTCTTTAACTTCTTCTACAATGTGACGGCAGACTTTATCACCGTCGGCCAGACAGTAAACATGGGTATAACTCAGGTTCGGCTTGCAGGCGGTCATGATGCAGCCGTCGAAGGAGTCGCACCAGATGCCAAGGTTGCCGCATTCCAGACCCATTTCCTCCAGAGCCGCGACCTGCGGACACCAGTAGGCCATGCCTTCCACACGGTCTTCATCATAATACTGGACCGCGCCGCCGGTGAAACCGCAGCCGGTGGACCAGGTCAGGGTGTGCATCTTGACGTCCATCATTGTGTCGTCCAGCAGCCCATATTTTTCCTTCATGGCCAGAGCGCGGCGATGTACGCTGGGAAACTGGAACTTTTCCATGCCGGCACAGTAGGCTTCCCAGCCGATCTGGTTGACCGTGGAAGCAATGGTGGACATGGCGACGCGGGTTGCGGTGTGGATCGCATATTCGTATTTCCTGTTTTTCCATGCGTCGCTGTAGATGAAGCTCATGTTGTTGAAACCGCGTTTCTGGCGGACGTTCGGATCCACTTCCTCCAGATAGGCGCGCTTTTCAGCTTTGCGGGCTTTGAGTTCCTCATAAATCGTTGCCATAGTTTATCCTCCCGATTCTGATTTCTTTTGCCGTACTTTTGCTCCTAAGGAAAGAACAAAGACGGTTGACATAAAATGAGTTACCAAATACGAAACGGATATTCCTCAATACGAAACCATTGTAGCCAGAACAGAAGCCCGTGTCAAGAAGCAATTTACAGTAAAAAGAAGACGATTATGGCTTTGAAAGTTGATAAATTGGCGGGTTTAACATAGTTATACAGGAACTGGAAAGGGTGGCAGAAATGCTGTTGACTTTTTTTTATACGCCGCGTATAATTCAAAATACGAAACGAACATTCCGAAAATACAATCTATGCTTTAATGCCGAAGGAGACTTCGTTATGAAACAGGAACTGGCAGAACTGATTGAATCTCTGCGGCCGATCCTGACCCGAGACGGAGGAGACGTCCGTCTTGACGGGTATGAGGAAAGCACGCATACCGTCACCCTCCGTTATCGGAAGGCGGCGTATCACTGCGCCGGGGCTAACGGCGCGATGAGAATGCTGTTTGAGAGAAAGATCCGCCAGGAGTTTCCCATGGTCCAACGGGTTATTTCCCTTGAGGAAAATGCTCTTTCTTCATAACGGTCTTTCTTCGTGATGAACCAGCTGCTCTTATCAAAAGAAAGGAAATGAGGTTTTGATATGACGACCGTACTTATGGACTTTGCGTGGGCTTCCGTGATCCTGCTGGTGGCCAAACTTATCCGCACCAAAGTTCCTTTTATTCAGAAACTGTACCTTCCGACCCCGCTGCTGGCGGGTATTTTCGGAATCATTCTGGGCCCGTACGTGCTTAACGTCCTGCCTATCAGCGAAGGTGCGGCCGGCTACGGCGGCGTGCTGATGACTGTTATGGCCTCCACACTGGCTCTCGGCAACAAGAACAAGAACTCGTTTAAGAAAGTCATGAACGATTTCGGCGACCAGTTCCTGACCAACTCCGTTGCGTATCTGTCCCAATGGGGCATCGGCCTGCTGATCGGTCTGGCGGTGCTGCCGCTTCTGTGGCCAGGAATCAATCAGTGGTTCGGCTTCATGATGCCGACCGGCTTTGCAGGCGGTCACGGCACGGCATCCGCGCTCGGCGCGGTTTTTGAGAAGGCCGGATTTGAAAATGCATCTTCCATCTCCATCACCTTCGCCACGGTCGGCATGCTGATCGGCGTGTTCGGCGGCATGATCATGATCAATATCGGCGCCCGCAAAGGCTGGACGGCCGTGGTCTCCAAGCCCGCGGAACTGCCCGATGAATTCAAGACCGGCCTGTACAAAGGCAAACGCGAATCCTCCGGGGAAGAAACTGTCTGCTCCATGTCCATGGACGTTTACACCTTCCATTTTATGCTGGTGTTTATCGTGGCGCTGATTGCGTACAAAGCAGCGGACGGCATCAAAGCCCTCACCACGATCGGCGTGCCGACAATGGCCCTCGCCATGGTATTCAGCGTGGTCGTCAATATGATCCTGAACAAAGTCGGCGCAGGCAAATACGTGGACAAGAAGACTTCCAGCCATATCGGCGGCTTTATCACGGATTACCTGATTTACTTCGGTGTTTCCACCATTAACCTGACTGTGGTAGCGCAGAATATCGTTCCGCTGATTGTAATGTCCCTGGTCGGCCTGCTGACCGTTCTGTTCTATACCTGGATGTGCAGAAAGTTCTGCGACGGCTACTGGTTCGAAAAGGCCATGATCATCTTCGGATGGGCCACCGGCGCGACGCCCACCTCCATCCTGCTGATCCGTACCTGCGATCCGGAAAGCAAGACCGACGTGTTCAAGAACTGGTGCCTGTGCTGGCTGTTCGTATCGATCATCGACGTGTTCAATACGAGTCTGTCGCCGCACTTTACGATCCAGGGCCACGGTTATCTGGTCAGCGCGGTTCTGCTGGGAGCCTCTGCCATTCTGTTTGTCTTCATGGCTTTGCGCCATAAAAACAGCGGGAAAATGCTTGCCAAACCTTAAAAGAGCCCGCTGAAAGAGCGGGCGGAAGCAGGATTCCTTTTAAAGGCAGGAGACAGAATAAGAGCTGCGGAAGAGCACCGTCATGTGCGGATGTTCTTCTGCAGCTCTTTCTGTATGAGGAGTACGCAGTGAAAGGGGGCAGGACCCGGCCGACTTTCCCCCTACCGGCAGAACTTCGGATACCTTTTCCGCACCAGCGGGTTCTGCTTTAAGGCGGATACGGTGGTTTCGTAGATCTTGCCGCCGGCCGGGTTCAGGCCGGCATAGGTAAAGCCGAAGCGCGTGATGTATTTCTCGAGCATGTCGGAGTAGGCGATACAGGTCCCCGGCAAGAATTTCAAACGGTTCCAGCATCACACCTCATCCGGCTGTAATGATCCCGCCGCCCAGCACTTCGTCGTCCCGGTACAGGACGGCGGACTGGCCCGGTGTGGGGGCGCGCTGGGGCTCCGCGAAGGAGAGCAGGAGGGAGCCGTCCTCCCGCGGGAATGCCGTGACGGCGGCAGGCGGCTGGCGGTAGCGCAGCTTGGCGCGGCCTTCCACGGGGCCGGCGGGCGCTTCGCCGCTTATCCAGTGGAAATCCCGGACGATGACCTCCCGTTTAAACAGTGCTTCGGAGGGGCCCAGGATGACCTGATTCTTTTCCGGGTCGATCCGGATGACGTACAGCGGAGCGGGGAGCGAAAGCCCCAGACCTTTCCGCTGGCCGACCGTGTAATAGATGATCCCGCGGTGGCGGCCGAGGATGCGGCCGCTTTCGTCCACAAAATCGCCCGGCTCCGGCGTGCAGCCGGTATGGGCGGCAATGACGGCGCCGTAGTCGCCGTCCGGGACAAAGCAGATGTCCTGGCTGTCGGGTTTGTCCGCGTTCAGAAAGCCGCGGGCTTCCGCCAGACGACGGACTTCCTCTTTTGTGAGCTCGCCCAGCGGGAAAAGGACGTGCGCCAGCTGCTCCTGGGTCAGGTCGTACAGCACGTAGCTCTGGTCCTTTCCGGGGTCCAGGCCGCGCAGAAGATGGTATTTTTCCCCGTCAAAGCGGATGCGGGCATAGTGGCCCGTGACGACGGCGTCGCAGCCCAGGATGCGGGCGCGTTCCAGGAGCCGGCCGAATTTCATGCAGCGGTTGCAGTCGATGCAGGGGTTGGGCGTATGCCCGGCCCGGTATTCCGCGATAAAGTGCCCGATGATCTCTTTCCGGAATTCCTCCGTGAAATTGAACACGTAATAGGGGATCTCCAGGCGGCGGGCCACCCCGCGGGCGTCCTCCACGTCGTCCAGAGAGCAGCAGGTCTTATCCGGCACGGTGCCGGTGTCCTGCGATTCGTACAGTTTCATGGTGCAGCCGATGCATTCCCAGCCGCGCTCCTTCATCAGGGAGGCGGCCACCGAGGAATCCACGCCGCCGGACATGGCGATCAGAGCTTTCATAAGAAGATCCTTATCTGACAGTATAGCTGCCGTCTGCCCCCGCGGCGCCGTTGCCGGCGTTTCTCCGGACAGAGAGGCTTTATGGCAACATTATAGAAAGAGAATTGTATAATTTCAACAAAATTTTTCAGAAACACCTTGCCAAAATCCGGCCCTTCCTGTAATATGTTGACTATTGCACCACATAAGGAGCCGGCATGGAAGACCTTTTCAGCGCTGTTTTTCATAAAGATACCGACTGGGAAATGGACCGGTTTCATTTCCATGATTTGTGTGAGATCCTGCTCGTGACCGAAGGGACCTGCTCCGTGCTGACGGAGTCGGAAATGGTCCGCGCCGGCAGAGGGACGGTCCTTCTGATCCGCGGCCGGCAGGCGCATCTGTCCACGGCTCTGGCGGGGGAAGAATATGCCCGGTACGTGTTTCATTTCCGGGAGGAGGATATCCGGCCGTTCTGCGGCGGCGGAACGGATCTGCTGGAGGCCTTTCCGCGGGAAGGCAGCAGAACGCTGTATCTGGACGATTCCCGGATCCGGGAATTCGATTTCCTGTGCGGCGTCTGCCAGGACCGGACGCCGCTGTTCGGAAAGGACATCCGGCGGAACATGGCTTTTCTGGAGCTTCTGATCCGTCTGGGCGAGATCAGCCGGGAAGAGAGGCGCCTGCCCGCCGAAAGGGAAGAAACGGACCCCGGTTTTGAGCGGGTCCTTCCCATTATCCGCTTCGTCCGCGAAAATCCGGAGGAGAATCTGAGCCTGGAGGAAGTGGCGGAAAGATTCTTTTACAACAAGTACTATCTGTGCCGGGTCTTCAAAGCGGCCACCGGCATCAGTGTGGGAAAATATATCGCGTCGGTGCGGATCCAGTACGCGGCGGGCTTCCTGCGCCGGGGCTGCTCCGTGCTGGAAGCCGGACAGAAAGCCGGATTCCGGAACAATTCCAACTTTATAACGACCTTTCGCAAGATCATGAATATCAGTCCCGGGCAGTATCGCCAGCAATTCAAGGAGGACGGCGCCCCGGAGCACGGGAACGGTTGACACACGCGGCGCGGTGCCGTATGATGCAGTAGGAAAATCTATTGGATTAAAGGATAACGACTATGCTGGATATCAAATTCATCCGCGAGAACGCGGAAACAGTCAGACAGAACATCCGGAATAAATTCCAGGAAAGCAAGCTCCCGCTGGTGGACGAAGTCATCGCCCTGGACGCGGAAAACCGCGCGATCAAGCAGGAAGTGGAAGAGCTTCGGGCGACCCGCAACCGCCTCTCCAAGGAGATCGGCAGACTGATGGGCCAGAAAAAGCGCGAGGAAGCGGAGCAGGTAAAAGCGCAGGTCTCGGCCGACGGTGCCCGCATCGACGAGCTGTCCGCCCGTGAGCGCGAAGTGGAGCAGGAGCTGCGGAAGCGCATGCTTCTGATTCCCAACATCATTGACCCGTCCGTTCCCATCGGAAAGGATGACTCCGAAAATGTGGAAGTGGAGCGCTTCGGCGAGCCGAAGGTCCCGGACTTCCCGATCCCCTATCATACGGAGATCATGGAACGCTTCAACGGCATCGACATGGACGCCGCCGGCCGTGTTTCCGGCAACGGCTTCTACTATCTGATGGGCGACATCGCCCGCCTGCATGAGGCCGTGATCGCCTACGCGCGGGACTTCATGATCGACAAAGGCTTTACCTTCTGCATCCCTCCGTTCATGATCCACGGCAACGTGGTGGAGGGCGTCATGAGCCAGTCCGATATGGACGCCATGATGTACAAGATCGAAGGCGAGGACCTGTACCTGATCGGGACCAGCGAGCATTCCATGATCGGCAAATTCATTGACCAGATCCTGCCCGAAGAATCCCTGCCGCAGACGCTGACCAGCTACAGCCCCTGCTTCCGCAAGGAGAAGGGCGCGCACGGCATCGAGGAGCGCGGCGTCTACCGCATCCACCAGTTTGAAAAGCAGGAGATGAT
>CADBQE010000096.1 GCA_902796695.1 uncultured Lachnospiraceae bacterium | reverse complement strand
CCTGATCTCGGTGCTCTCGGTCCTTTTCCTGAAGCGCTCGGTCATCGGGCCGGTGGAGAAGGTCTCGGCGGAGACCGCCCGTTTCGCGAAGGAAAACGCGCGGGGCGAGCCGCTCGGCGCGCTCAGCCGCTATGACGTCATCCGCGATCTGGCGCTCTCCATCGACACGATGGAATCCGAGATGGAGACGTATATCCGGGACCTGACCGCCGCGACCGCGGAAAAAGAGCGGATCGGCGCGGAGCTTTCGATCGCCGCCCGGATCCAGGAGGACGCCCTGCCGGACGTTTTTCCGGCCTTCCCCGACCGGAACGAATTCGACATTTATGCCGTCATGGACCCCGCCAAGGAAGTCGGCGGCGATTTCTACAACTTCTTTTTCACGGACGAGGACCATCTGGCCCTGGTCATGGCGGATGTTTCGGGCAAAGGCGTCCCCGCCGCCCTGTTCATGATGCAGACAAACTTACTGATCACCGCGCGGACCCAGATGGGCGGGACGCCGGCCGAGATCCTGGCCTCCGTCAACAGCAGCATCTGCGCGCGCAACACCGCGGATATGTTTGTGACCGTATGGCTGGGGATCCTGGAGATCTCCACGGGCCGCCTGCTCTACGCCAACGCCGGCCACGAATACCCGGCCGTCTGCCGGAAGGACGGCTCCTTCCGGATCGAAAAAGGCGTGCACGGCTTTGTGCTGGGCGGCATGGACGACATGCGCTACCGGGATGCGGAGCTCCTGCTGCATCCGGGAGACACGCTCTTCCTCTATACCGACGGCCTCCCCGAAGCCACCGACGGCTCCGGCCGCATGTACACGCTGGACCGCATGACCGCCGCCCTCGACCGCTGCCGCGGCGCCTCCCCCCGGGAGATCCTGGACGGGATGCGGCATGACGTGGCCGATTTTGTCGGCACCGCCCCCCAGTTCGACGACCTGACCATGCTCTGCCTGGAGCTGAAATAACCGCCTGACGCAGGCGGCGGAAAGACGCAAAAAAAGAAGACAGAGACACGTTCCCTGTCTTCTTTTATTATCGGACGCCGTTCCGGCTTCCGGACCCTACTGCCGGTCGAAATACTTCCGTGTGGCGTAATAATAAGTGCGGATGTAGCCGTCCAGCGAGAGGACGACGAATTCGCCGGTGTCTTCCAGGAAGAAGACGTGGTCGCCGTCCTCCTGCTCCGTTTTGTAGAGGCTGTCCGGGTTGTTGATCACGGCGCTGGCGGCTTTTTCGTATTCTTTCGCGTTCCGGAAGCCCATTTCGATGCCGTGCTTTTCGTAATGGCTGTTCAGGAGGGACTTGTTGCGGAAGTAATAGTCTCTCCGGGCGACGTGGGATTCCGCCGGCGGATCCGTGGGCGCTTCAGTGGGGGCCTGCGTTGCGGGCTCCGTTGCCTTCGCAGTGGTCGCCTCCGTCGCCTTCTCGGTGGGCTCCGCTGCCTTTGTCGTGGGCGCCTCCGTGGCCTTGGCTGTCGCCGCTTCCGTCGCCTTCGTCGCCGCTTCCGTCGCCTTCGTGGCGGGGGCCTCCGTGGTCTTTTCGGTTGCGGGGGCTTCCGTAGCCGCGCCGCCCGTGACGATCGGGATCTCCTGGCCGCCGGCCGTGGTGGCGTCGGCGTGCGGCTGAGCGGAGGGGAACAGTTTTCCGCTGACCAGCAGATAGATAAATACGACGGCCAGCAGGGCCAGCAGGATCGTCCGCAGATCGATCTTGAAGTTGTTGTTTTTCTGACTCACAGCCCTTCCTCCTTATTTCAAAGCCGCATTCCAGTGCTTCCGGGCATCGCGCAGCGATTCTTTGTTGGCGCCGCCCGGCAGATCCTCTTCCCGGCGCTGTACGGGATCGTCCTCCCAGCCGCAGACCGGGCAGATCTCGTACGCGTTCCGCTCGCGGAAGTAGTATTTCCCGCAGACCGGGCAGACCCGGTCCGCCGGCGTTTCCAGATAATAGACTTCCTTGCCGGTCTTCACCGCATAGGCGATTTCCGAAGCGGTGCTGGAGCCGATATAGCCGCCCACGTTGATCACGAAAACGGCGTCCGCCATATCGATCTTCCGCTTGTGCATGTCGTCCAGCATTTCCTTGGTGCGGGTCAGGGTGCCTTCATCCATCTGCTCCCAGACTTCCCGGTCGCCGCTGTGGCCGTAAAGGCCGACGGAGATCACAATAAAGCCTTCCAGGGTCAGGCGTTTGTTCGCCGCCTCGAAGGCTTCCTTGAAACGGGTGCTGCCGCACAGCGTGATGACGGGGTATTTGCCTTGCATATTGTTTTCCTTTGAAGCGGGGCGGCCCGAAAGCCGCCCCTGTGTTCCGGATCTTTACGGAAGGCGCTGCTGCCGCGGCGCCGCCGGGGGATCCGTTATTATTTTACTTCGCACAGTACTTCCGCGGTATACAGAGCATCTTCCGAGAAGTAATTCTCCGCGTCCTTGACGTTCAGAACCGCCCCGATGGACTCCACTGCTTCGATATTCAGCTTTTCCAGCGTGGAGGGATAGATGCTCTCGGACACGCAGATGCGGCTGCCGGCCGGCAGGTCGACGGTCCAGTAGGGATCTTCGATCTCCTGACCGTTCACCTTCACATTTTCAAAGCGGAAAGTCAGTGCCTTGTCCGATCTGTTTTCAAAGAAGAACAGCGGGCGCTTGCCCAGGAACTCATTATCCAGGAATCCCACGAAAACCGCCGTCACGTCTTCCTCGTCCAGCAGGATCACTTCGTCTTCGGAGGTCGGCCGTTCGGGATAGACTACCGTCTTCGCATCCAGACCGGTCGGATAGATCGTGAAGGGATCGTGCATGATTCCATCGGATAAGTAGTCGCCCTCTTCGCGGACGATCAGGACGAACCCGATTTCATCAATGGACTCAATGCCGGACTCGGTCAGCTGGGTCGGGAAAATCTCCATCGAGAAGGTTTCTTCGTCCTTGGCGTCAACATCTTCGGAGCAGTAGGTGGGGATCATGAAGCCGTCCACGGTCACTTCGTCCAGCTGGAAGGTCAGGTCCTTGTCCGTCTTGTTCTGTACCGCGAAATTCACGACGATCTCGCCGTAGTCCGACACTTCCACGCCGGTCACGGCCGCGGCGAATTCTTTCTGATCCGCCAGCACTTCATCCTTCAGCGGGAAGGTTGTGCCTTCCCAGGGGAAGGTTTCCCCGGGGGGCGTAACATACTCGTCCTTCTTTTCCTTGGCGTTTTCTTCCACTTCCTTCGGAAGCTCATAAGCGCCTTCGCCCCATTCCAGGTTCAGTTCCACTTTGATGCCGTCGATCTTGGCGGCAAAGCCTTCCATTTCGCCGGAAAGCTCGATCTGCGCTTCGCCGACTTCCAGCAGAATGCCGGTCAGGTCCAGATCGCGGCTGATGGTGATGCGGGCGGTGGCCTTCAGGTCCGCCAGCATTCCGGTGATCTCACCCACGCCTTCGGGCAGCATGGCTTCCGCGTCTTCGGGGATCTGCGTTTTCACATCGCCTTCGATCACATAATGGTCGCCCATCAGGCCGAAGTCGTAGTGTTCAAACATGTCGTCCAGATTCAGCTGGCCGGCCAGGTGAGTATCCTCCGGGAATTCCAGGCCGTCGATTGTGGAATAGTACCAATCTTCACCGTTTTCGCACGAGAAGGCTTTCATCAGGACGAAGTCCAGATAGGCTTCGAGAGTGCCCTTTAACGGTTCGTTCTCAGCCTGTTCGGAGCCTTCGCCGCCGATGCCGATCAGGGAGCCCAGCATGCCCAGGTCGGCTTCATACGCAACCACACCGTGGGCGCCTTTGGCGGAATCCAGTTCACCGCCGACGGTGCCGGACGCCTTCACGGGCAGATCCATCTTCTGTTCGCCCATGGCGATGGACATGGTCAGACCGACATTCGCGCTGCCGTTCAGAGTGGCCTGTCTGGCCTTGGTTTCGTCGCCGAGGCTGCGGAATACGGCTTCCAGATTGGTCAGGGCCGCGTCCAGGGTCTCCTGAGCCGTCATATCGGGCAGAGGGGGTTCCGTGGGGGCTTCTGTAGGCGGTTCCGTGGGAGCCTCCGTAGTAGGGATCTCAGTCGTGGGAGCTTCCGTAGGGGCTTCGGTGGGAGCTTCCGTTGCAGGAGCTTCCGTTGCGGGGTCTGACGCAGGGGCCTGCGTGAACGGCGCGATCGTGCCGGCTTCCGTAGGTGCCGCGGTAGGTTCTTCCTTTTTACCGCAGCCCGCCGCAAGACTCAGCACCATGACCAGTGCCAGTGCGACCGCGAGTAATCTCTTCATGTTATTTCCTCCTTATCAGATCTTCTGACGGAAAATCCGTCTCCTTATACGGGGTCATTTTTCTGTATATCATATTTTCCCCGTCTGTGCAAGAAATAATCCCTTTTCCGTAATAAAACAGATCTCCGGGCGTTTATGTGGCGGGGGTTTCCCGGATTATTTTCCGGTACATCTCCGGATCCGTATCCCCTTCGGTATTGATCAGAAGGATGCGGGAGGAGGAGTCCAGTCCCAGGGCTTCCCGCAGCGCAGGCTCCCGGGCGGCTTCCAGCAGGAAGCCCAGCGTCGCCGCGCCGGATTCCCCGGAAACAACGGGGCGGTCCTCTCCCAGCGGGTGCGCGTAGCGGCGCATGCCTTCCCGGGAAACGTCATCCGATATCGCGGCCATGCCGAAGGCCTGGTCCCGCAGCACGGGCCAGACCACGCCGCAGGGCGTTCCGCAGTTAAGGCCGGCCATGATGGTCCGCGGATTCCCGCCCACCGTATGCGGCAGGCCGTCCGGCTCCTGCCACGAGGCAAGCAGGCAGGCCGCTTCCTCCGGTTCCACGGTCACGACCTTGAGCGTCTTGCCGTAACGCTGCCGCAGCCGCGCCGCGATGCCGCCGGCCATGGCCCCGACGCCGGCCTGTAGGAAAACATGCGTGGGCGTGATTCCCTCTCCGTCCAGCACCGCGGCGGCCTCCTCCGCCAGAGTCAGATAGCCCTCGATGATGCGCGCGGGGATCTCTTCGTAGCCTTCCCAGGACGTGTCCTGCACCAGGATCCAGCCGTTTGCTTCCGCCTGTTCCCGGGCGAAGGCCACGGTGCCGTCGTAATTCAGGTCCGTGATCACCGCCTCCGCCGCACCGGCGTCCAGAATCGCCTGCCGCCTCGCTTCCGCGGAGCCCTGCGGCATGAAGACGTGCGCCCGGCTGCCGAGCTGCGCCGCCGCCCAGGCGACGCCTTTTCCGTGATTGCCGTCCGTGGCCGTCGCAAACTCCGGCATTTCCGGAGTACGGCCGGCGCTCCCGCCTCCCCGGGCGGCCTCCGCCTCCTTCAGAAGGCAGTGGATCGCATAGGAGCCCCCTAGGCCTTTAAAGGCCTTCAGGCCGAAACGGGTGGATTCATCTTTGACATAAATGCCGCCCAGCCCCAGGGAGCGGGCCAGGGACGGCAGGGGGACCAGAGCGGTCTCCCGATAGGAAGGAAGGGTCCTGTGAAAAGCGAGGGCCGCCCCGGCCGCCTCCTCCCCGAAACGGGAGGAAAGGACGGCAGGGACGGTCTCCTTTACCAGCAGACGGACCGATCCGGTTTCGATCGTTCTCATGCTTGCTCTCTTTCCGTACGGCGCCGGCGCGGGCCGGCTGTACCGTGATTAATACCCCAGCGCCTTGCCGTCGCGTCTGGGATCCGCGGCGCCCTTGAAGCTGCCGTCGCTTAAGCGGATGACGCCCTGGATGCAGGGGAAGGTGAACCAGACTTCGCCGGTATTCAGTTCGTGGCCCATGCTCTTTAAGGCTTCGATCACTTCGTCCGGAACGCGGCGCTCCAGGATCAGAGTGCCGAAGTCGTCGTGCATGCGGACCGCATCGATGGCCTCCTGCAGGTCCATTTTATGGTCGATGACTTTGGTGATGACCTGCAGCACGCCGGTGATGATGCGCGTCGTGCCCGGGCAGCCCAGCGTCATGAAGGGCATGTCGTCCTTTAAGATCAGGGTGGGGCTCATGGAGCTTAAGGGGCGCTTGTTCGGTTCCACCACATTGGGGCTCTCCGGATCCACGGAGAAGTCCACCAGCGTGTCGTTGAGCAGGATGCCGGTGCCTTCGGCCACCATGGCGGAAGCGAAGGTCGCATCCACGGTCTTGGTCACGGTCACCATATTGCCTTCTTTATCCATGATGGAAAACGAAGTGGTGGAGGCGGATTCCTGCGGCTGCAGGGCCGGCGCGGGCTCGCCCGCCTCGTAGCTGCCCGCTTTGCGCATATCGATGCGGGACGCCTGCTGACGCGCGTATTCCTTGTCGATCAGCCCCTCCACGGGCACGTCCACGAATTTCGGGTCGCCCATATAGGCGGCGCGGTCCGCGAAGCCCAGCTTGAAGACTTCCGAAAGCAGGTGGAAGTACTCCGCGCTCTCCGGATCCATCGCGCCGACGTCGAAATTCTCCAGGATGTTCAGCATTTCGATGATAATGGTGCCGCCGGAGGAAGGCAGGTTGGAGGAATAGATGTCATAGCCCCGGTATGTGCCGTGGACGGGCTCCGTCACGTTGATCTCATAGGACGCGAAGTCGTCCATCGTCAGATAGCCGCCTTCGGCCTGCACCGCGGCTACGATCTTTTCCGCGATCTCGCCCTTATAAAAGACCTCTTCGCCCTGCTCCGCGATCAGCTCCAGCGTATGGGCCAGATCCGGGTTTTTCAGGATGGCACCCGCTTCCCAGGGCATTTCGTCCTGGTCCAGATAAATGGCCACGGTGGCGGGGAATTTGATCAGGTTGCGGTAGGCGTCCTTGATGTCGCGGCTGGTGATGTGGGACACTTCGAAGCCGTTCCGGGCCAGATCGATGGCCGGCTGCATGACCTCTTTCCGGTCCTTGCTGCCGTAGGTGTCCAGCGCGTAAAGCAGGCCCTTCACTTCTCCGGGCACGGCAACGGAAAGCGCGCCGATCTTGTTGGCATCGTCCTTCACTTTGCCGTTCTCATCCACTTCCCAGCGGTCCAGCGTCGCGCCGGCGCCCGCCCTGTCGCGGAAGTCGATAAAGACCACCTCGCCGGTTTTGCCGAAGCGCACGGTCATGAATCCGCCGCCGCCCACGCCGGACGACTGCTGTTCGGATACGCCCAGCGCGAAGCCGATGGCGACCGCGGCGTCGATGGCGTTGCCGCCGTTTTTCAGGATGTCCAGGCCGATCTGCGTGGCATCCTCCCGGCCGGTGGAGACCACCGCGTTGGTGCCGACGGCGTCACGGCCGCCCACCTGGATATTTTCGCCGGCATAGGGTGTCGTGGCGGCTTCCGTGTTCTCTTTCACCGGATCCGTTGCCGCTTCCGTAGAGGCGGGGGCCGCGGTCGTGGCCGGCTGCGTGGTCTGCGGCTGCGCGCCGCAGGCGGAAAGCAGCATCGCGGCTGCCAGGATCATCGCTGTCAGTTTCTTTTTCATAGGTTTCCTCTGTTGCTGTATGGGACTGTTGCTTCTGTTTTTACGGTATTATTCGGTTTCGCGCGCGGCCTCCGCGATCCGGAGGATCTCGCCGCTGCGGATGAGGCGTTCGGCCTCGCGGATGTCCGGCCAGATCTCGCGGTCGATTTCATAGAAGGGGATCGTTTCGCGGACCTTGTCGTGGATCGCCTGATGCAGGGGCGTGATGCCCTGCCCGTGGGTATTGAGACGGCGGCGGATATCGATGGCCTGGCAGGCCGTCATCAGTTCATCCGCCAGCACGCACTGCATGTTGTCGACGATCATGGCCGCCTTGCGGGCCGCCGTGGTGCCCATGGAGACGAAGTCTTCCTGGTTGGCGGAAGAGGGAATGGAGTCCACGCTGGCCGGGTGGGCCAGGACCTTGTTTTCGGAGACCATGGAGGCCGCCGCGTACTGCACGATCATGAAGCCGGAATTGACACCCGCTTCCGTGGTCAGGAACGGGGTCAGGCCGTTGGAAAGGGCCGCATTGACCATGCGCTCCGTGCGGCGTTCCGAGATATTGGCCAGCTCCGCGGCCGCGATGCCCAGCACGTCGAAGGGGATCGCCATGGGCTCGCCGTGGAAGTTGCCGCCGGAGATGACGGCTTCATCATCCGGGAAACTGAGCGGGTTGTCCGTGACGGCGTTCAGCTCGCGCGCCACGATCGTTTCCACATATTCCAGGGCGTCGCGCACCGCGCCGTGGACCTGAGGGATGCAGCGCAGGGCGTAGGCGTCCTGCACGCGGTCGTGCTGGCAGTTGTCCAGGATCTCCGAGCCCTCCAGAAGGCGGCGCATGTTGGCGGCCACCGTCATCTGGCCCTTCTGGCCGCGGACGGCGTGGATGCGGGCATCGAACGCGTTCCGCAGGCCGGTCAGGGCTTCAAAATCCAGGGAAGCGATCACGTCCGCCAGTTCGGCCGCCTGCTTCGTGTCGTACAGGGCCAGCGCGCCGACGCTGGTCATGGCGCAGGTGCCGTTGGTCATGCCCAGGCCTTCCTTGCTGACCAGCGTATCCAGAGTCGGAATGCCGGCCCGCTTCATGGCTTCCGCGCCGGGCAGGACTTCGCCCTCATATTTCGCTTCCCCTTTGCCCAGAAGGGGCAGGGTCATGTGCGCGAGCGGCGCCAGATCGCCGGAGGAGCCGAGCGAGCCCTTCTGCGGGATCACGGGCAGCACGTTTTTATTCAGCATATCGAGCAGTTTTTCCACCAGAACGGGCCGCACGCCGGATACGCCGCCGCAGAGGGCGTTCGCCCGCAGCAGCATGATGCCGCGCGTCACCTCATCCGAATAAGGCTCGCCGGCCGCGGTGCAGTGACTTAAGATCAGATTGGTCGAGAGCTGGTTGGACATTTCCTCCGGCACCGCCACGCGCTGGAAATCGCCGAATCCGGTCGTGATGCCGTAGGCGACCCGGCCTTCTCCCGCGATCTTTTCCGTGAGGGCGCGCGATGCCTTCATCCGCTCCAGCGCCTCCGGCGCCAGCTTCACGCGCGCGCCGAACCGCGCTACCGCCGTAAAGGACTCCAGCGTCAGGCTTTGTCCGTCAACAATAACTTCCTTGATATGCTCAGCTTCCATGATTATATCCTTCCTGTTAAGGTGATTTGTGTCAATAGGTAAGATTTTCCCCGGTGCCCGGGCCGATTGCAAATCGGCCCCTACGAAATCGTTGGGTGTGTCAGTAGGGAGGGGGTTCCCGGTACCCGGGCCGATTACAAATCGGCCCCTACGAAATCGTTGGGAGGTTCCTTTCGGAGGTCAGGGGGGTGCCGTTTTTGAAGACGGCGGAGGCGAGGTTGCTGCCGAGGCGGTAGGGGAGGTAGTCCAGGTCGCGGGAGTTCCAGATGATGAGGTCGGCCTGCTTGCCGGGCTCCAGGGAGCCGATGCGGTCCGCGCGGCGGATGGCGGCCGCGGCATTCAGGGTCACGGCGGTCAGCATTTCCTCCGGGGTCAGGCGGTATTTCAGGCAGGCGATCGTCATGGCCAGCTGGAGGTTTAAGCCCGGGCAGGAGCCGGGGTTAAAGTCCGAGGCCACGGCGACGGGTACGCCGGCATCGATCATCTTCCGGGCCGGCGCGTAGACCGAACCCAGGTAAAAGCTCGTCATGGGCAGCAGGCAGGCGACCGTGCCGCCGCGGGCCATCGCTTCGATCCCGCTGCCTTGGCACACGATCAGGTGCTCTGCGGAAACGGCCTTAAGGTCCGCCGTCAGCTCCGTGCCGCCGATGGCTTCGATCTCGTCCGCGTGGATCTTGGGCAGCAGGCCGTGCTTTTTCCCCGCTTCCAGGATAAGGCGGGATTCCTCCGCCGTGAAAACGCCCTGTTCACAGAACACGTCGCAGAATTCCGCCAGGCCTTCCCGCGCGATCTCGGGGATCCACTCTTCAGTCAGCAGGCGGATATATTCCTCCCGGTTTTCCTTATATTCGGCGGGCACGGCGTGCGCGCCCAGATAGGTCGGCACAAGGTCGATGGGGCATTCCCGGTCCAGATCGCGGATCACACGCAGCTGTCTGAGTTCGGTGTCCCGGTCCAGGCCGTAGCCGCTTTTGGCTTCGCAGGTGGTGACGCCGTATGACATCATCTCCCCCAGCGCCGCTTTCGCCTTGTTTTTCAGTTCCTCTTCCGAGGCTTCCCGGGTCGCCTTCACGGTGGACAGGATGCCGCCGCCCGCGGCCAGGATCTCCAGATAGGTGGCGCCGTGCAGCTTTAAGCCGAACTCATTCTGGCGCCAGCCGCCGAAAATCAGATGAGTATGCGCGTCCACCAGACCGGGCGTGACCAGCCGGCCTTCCGCATCGACGGTCCGGTATTCGCCGGGCGCGGTCACAGGACAGGGCCCCTGCCCGATTTCCGCGATCCGCCCGTTCTCATCCGTCGTCAGCCAGGCGCCTTCCCGCTTCAGGATCTCGCCCTGCGCCGCGCCGCCCCGGGCCGACCGCCCCACGGGCGTGGCCAGGAGGCCGATATTGTGGATCAGCAGTTTTTGCATGATTTTCCCCTTAAAAGAGGGCGGGACGGGCCCGCCCGTATTTTCTGTTCTCCGTCCGGTTTATACGCCCAGCACCTTGCGGATCATCTCCTCATCCGCCACGTACGGCAGCGTGATGTGGTCCGTGCCGGCGTTCGCCCGGTTGTATTCCGCGGCGACCGTCATCGCATTTTCGTTGCGGGCCCAGCTGCGGCGCGCCACGCCGACCATGGTGTCCCACGGCATGGACATGCGCAGGATCGTATCCACGCGTTCGGAGCCGTCCAGCACCATGCCGAAGCCGCCGTTCACCGCGTTGCCGATGCCCGTGCCGCCGCCGTTGTGCAGCGCGATATAGCTCATGCCGCGCGCCGCGTTGCCCGCATAGCACTGCACCGCCATATCGGCCATAATATTGGAGCCGTCCTTGATATTGGAGGTCTCGCGGAACGGCGCGTCCGTGCCGCCGGTATCGTGATGGTCGCGGCCCAGGATCACGGGGCCGATCTCGCCGTTGCGCACCATCTCATTGAACTTCAGGGCGATATTCATGCGGCCCATCGCGTCCTGATACAGGATGCGGCACTTGGTGCCCACCACCAGTTTGTTCTTGCCCGCGTCGCGGACCCAGACGTAGTTGTCGTAGTCCTGATAGCGGCGGTTGTGCGCCAGAATATATTCCGCGGCGGCCGCATCCGTCTTGTCCAGGTCCTCCTGCTTTCCGGACAGGCAGCACCAGCGGAACGGGCCGTAGCCGAAGTCGAACAGCTGCGGGCCAAGGATATCTTCCACATAGGACGGGAACACGAAGCCGTCCAGGTCGTCCACACCGTTCTTGCAGATGGAGCGGACGCCGGTGTCGTACACGGCCTTCAGGAAGCTGTTGCCGTAGTCGAAGAAATACGTGCCGCGTTCGTGGAATTTGCAGATCATTTCATAATGGTGCTGCAGCGTCGCGTCCACCAGCTTGCGGAAGCCGGCCGGATCATTTTTCAGCATCTGCGTGCGTTCTTCGAACGTGATGCCCTGCGGGCAGTAGCCGCCTTCGTACGGCACGTGGCAGGACGTCTGGTCGCTCATCAGGTCCACGTGAACGCCCTTTTCATACAGGAATTCCAGCAGGTCCACGACATT
>CADBQE010000095.1 GCA_902796695.1 uncultured Lachnospiraceae bacterium | reverse complement strand
GAGGCTCTGGACAATCTTGATAAAAGAGAGAAGAGCCGGGGGAAAGAATGAGTGCCTTTATCGATAAACTGGTCCTGATCTGGCGGGCGGTCAAGCGCTTTTACGCTTCCTGGTGCATTTATCTGACCATGGCGGCCAAGTGCGCGGTCGCATTCTGCGCCTTTTCCTATATTAACCTGTATTTCCCGGGGCGGGCTTTTCTGCTCCGCCTGATCGTGGTGGCGGCGGTCTCACTGCTGGTCTCCGTGCTGCCCTGGAAGTATCTGAGCTTCATCGCGGCCGTCTGGCTGCTGGCCCAGCTGAGCGCCCTGTCGCTGGAAGCGGCTGCCTTCACGTTTGTGATCCTGCTGATCCTGGCCCTCGCCCGCTACCTGCTGCTGCCCGGCTCGGGACTCGCGCTGGTGATCCTGCCCATCCTGTTCCTGTGGAAGATCCCGTTCCTGGTCCCGCTGGTCGTCGGCGTGACCGGAGTGCTGAGCGGCTTCGTTTCCGTAGGCAGCGGCGTGATCATTTTCTACCTGCTGCAGTTCATCGCCCGGAACCTGGACTATCTGACCGCGCCGGAAGGGGATACGCTGGTGCAGCACCTGTATTTCCTGCTGAAGGGGATGGCGGAACATCCGCAGCTGATGACGGTTATGCTCTGCTTCAGCCTGACCACGGTGGTCGTTTATCTGATCAGCCGCCTCAAGGTGGACTACGCGCCGCAGATCGCGGTGGGATTCGGCGCGGTACTGAATCCGCTGCTGCTCGCGGGCACATTCGACTTCCTGCACCGCCCGGCCGGGCCGGAAAGCCTGATCTGGGGAAGTCTGATCTCCCTGCCGGCCGCGGTGATCATTTCCTTCCTGTACCGCTTCCTTAATTATGCCAGAACGGAAAACGTACAGTACGAGGATGACGAATATTACTACTACGTAAAGGCCGTTCCGAAGATCGCCCTGTCCGTCAGGGACCGGAAAGCCGGAAACGATGCGGCGGAAACGCCGGATACCAAGGAAACCAAGGAGGACACGGTGAATGTTTAACGGGATACGTGAGTTCCTCAGAAATATATGGCACCAGATGCAGGCGATCCAGATCGCGCCAAAGAATATCATTGAGATCCTGGTCCTGGCCGTCATCGTCTATTACCTGATCCTGTGGATCAAGCGGTCCCGGGCCTGGGTGCTGCTGCGCGGCGTCGTGGTCCTGCTGGTCTTCGTGCTGCTGGCCAATGCGCTGGAACTGAATGTTATTTCTTTCATCGCGGACAGAACGCTGAGCATCCTGGTGATCGCCCTGCTGGTCCTGTTCCAGCCGGAACTGCGCGCGGCTCTGGAGCAGATCGGCCAGGGCAAGTATATCCGCTATTTCCTGCGCTCCAACCGCTCCCAGACCGAAAAAATGTATCCCGGAGAGGCGATCAAGGAGATCGTGGACGCCAGCTTCCGCATGGGAAAGAACAAGACCGGCGCCCTGATCTGCCTGGAACGCGAGATCAAACTGGACGAATACGTCAATTCCGGGATCCGGATCAACGGCATCCTGACCAGCGCGCTGCTGATCAATATCTTCGAAAAGAACACGCCGCTGCATGACGGCGCCGTGATCCTGCAGGGCGCCAAAGTGACGGCGGCCACCTGCTACCTGCCGCTCACGAAGAACAATGAGATCGACAAGGACCTGGGGACCCGCCACCGGGCCGCGATCGGTTTAACGGAAGAGACCGACAGCTGGGTCGTCGTGGTTTCCGAGGAGACTGGAAGCGTCTCGCTGGCCCGCAGCGGGGAACTGCTGCACGACCTGACCCCGGACAGCCTGCGGGCGGAACTGATGCGCATCGAGGATGATTTCTCCTCCAACCTGCTGCATCAGGAGATGGAAAAGCACCGCAGCCGCAAAGCCCGGAAGGAGGCGGCGGAAAACAGTACGGAAGGAGGCCGGAATCATGAAGAATCTGTTCAGTAACTGGCCGCAGAAGCTGAAGGCCGTGCTCATCAACAACTGGCCGCTGAAACTGCTGTCTGTCGTACTGGCCTGTTTCATCTGGCTGCTGATCATCAGCCTGGCCGACCCGTCGGACACCAGACAGATCTACAACGTTCCCGTGAAACTCCTGAACGAAGACCTGTTAAGCCAGTCGGGCAAGAGCTATTCCGTGGAAGGCGGGGACAATCCGACCGTAAATATCCGGGTCACCGCCCCCACCTCGCGCCTGCGGGAACTGAAGGCTTCGGACTTTACCGCCACGGCGGATATTCAGGAAATGGTCGACGTCAACGGGGCCGTCCCCGTGCGCGTGACCTGCTCGCTGCCGGATATTTCGGACAGCCAGATCGCCCTGCTCACGAATGCCGTGATCATCCGGTATGAGAGCATTGCCAATAAGAATTTCATCATTTCCGTCACCCAGTCGGATGACAATCCGCCGGACGGCTATTTTGTCGGAAGCCTGTCCACCTCGCCCCGCACCGTCCGCGTAACGGCTCCGAGCTCCGTGCTGGATCGGATCGGCAGCGTGGTGGCGGAAGTGGATGTTTCGCAGATGACAGAAAGCGCGCAGGTGGAATCCGTCCTGCGCTACTTCACCAACACCGGGGAAGAACTGCATCTGGACACCTTTAAGGATACCCGGACCAGCACGACCAGCATCATGGTGAACGTCG
>CADBQE010000094.1 GCA_902796695.1 uncultured Lachnospiraceae bacterium | reverse complement strand
TCGAAGCCGCGGTCGGTGAGTTCGCGGCCGCCGGTCTTTACGATCACGTGGGAGCCGGCGATACCTTTGGCGTGGAACCACCAGTCGTTGCCGGAGGCCAGTTCGAAGGTGACGGTCTCGTTCTGCAGGTTGTTGCGGCCGGCGTAGAAATCGAAGCCTTCGTCGGAAACATAGTGAAGCGGGGCGCTTTTGACGGGTTTGGCCGCGCCCTTTTTCTTTGCCCCCTGGCGGGCTCGGATGTAGCCGCCGGCGGTGAGTTCTTCTTTAATGGCAGCCAGGTCCGCTTCGCCCTCCGCCAGGTTCAGGGCGTGCTCCACGCTGCGCAGGTATTCGAGTTCGCGGTCGGTTTCCGCCATCTGCACCTGCGTGGCTTCGAACGTGCGCTTTAGCTTCTGATAGCGCTCAAAATACTTCGCGGCATTTTCCTGCGGCGAGAGCGTATCGTCCAGCGGGATCGTGATCTCCGCGTCGTTGTCGTAATAATTGCGGGCGATAAGCTGCTTCGCGCCGGGCTCAATGCCGTAGCCGAAGCTCTGGATCAGCTCGCCCCAGAGCTTGTATTTGTCACGCTTTTCCGCATCCTTCAGCTGCTTGACCATCAGATCGCGCTTGCGGGAATCGCGCTCCATGATCTGCGTGACCAGGTGGCGCAGTTCCGCGGAACGCTGCTTGATGCGCGAGGCGGTATTGCGCTCCGCGTAATACGAAAAGAGCAGTTCGCTCATGCTGTCGAACGGAACGGCTTCTTCCTGCGCGTACAGAGAAAGCGGAAACGCGGAGAATTCCACCGCCTGATCGCCGTGATAGTAGACCTGCGGCGCGAACGCGTGCTCCTCAAGCCGCGTGCGCAGGCGGTCCAGCGCTCCCTGCAGCCGCGCCTTTTCCGTTTCCGTGAGGGCGGCGGCGCTTTCCGAACCGTCCAGGCCGGCGTTAAGCACCAGCTCCCGCGCCATCTGCGGACTGATGCCGGTCAGCAGGCCGCCCAGCGCTTTTTCGACCGGACCGGGCCAGGCGGCCAGGCGGGACCAGAAAGAACCGTCCCCGATGGCGATCTTGTCCTGAGTGTTGGGGATGAAATACGGGCGGCCGGGGAGCACTTCGCGCACGCTGCTGGTGGCGGAGCCGATGCGGCGGATGGCGTCGCAGATGGTGTCGGAGCTGTCGCAGAGGATCAGGTTGCTGTGCTTGCCCATGATCTCCAGGATCAGGACGTGGGTGCAGGGGTCGCCCAGCTCGTCCAGATGCTCCGCTTCCAGGCGGATGACGCGCTCCAGCCCCGGCTGCGTGACCGAAAGGATACGCGCGCCGGACAGGTGTTTGCGGATCAGCATCAGAAACGCCGGTGCCTGGGGCGGGCCGGACAGGTTCTTATCCGTCAGATACGCAAGGGGCAGGGAAGGGTTCGCGGAGAGAAGCAGCTTCACCGTTTCTTCCCGGGTTTTGATATGCAGAAGCAGAGCGTCCCGCTCGGGCTGCACGATCTTGCTGATGCGGCCGCCGGCCAGGCGCTCATTCAGTTCAAATGTAAGGGCTGCAATAGTGATTCCGTCTAAAGCCATCATGATCTCCTTGACTTTCGTCGCTCCTGCATTATAATATAAATGGTAATTTTTGTACACCCTATTATTCGTTTGCTTATAAAGCGAGGAGGAATGACACTATGGCGAGACCGAGAAAAACGATGGACGGCAATACCGCAGCATCGCACGTGTCCTATGCATTTACGGACGTAGCGGCGATCTACCCGATTACCCCGTCTTCCCCGATGGCCGAGGTAGCGGACACCTGGGCCACGGAAGGCAGAAAGAACCTGTTCGGACAGGAAGTCAAAATCATGGAAATGCAGTCCGAAGCCGGTGCGGCCGGTGCGGTGCACGGATCCTTGACGTCCGGCGCTCTGACCACCACCTACACCGCTTCCCAGGGCCTGCTGCTGATGATCCCCAACATGTACAAGATCGCCGGTGAAATGCTGCCCTGCGTCATCGACGTATCCGCCCGTACCGTTGCGACTCACGCGCTGTGTATTTTCGGCGACCACTCCGACGTTTACGCCTGCCGCCAGACCGGCTTTGCCATGCTGTGCGAATCCAACGTGCAGGAAGTCATGGACCTGACCGCGGTGGCGCACCTTTCCGC
>CADBQE010000093.1 GCA_902796695.1 uncultured Lachnospiraceae bacterium | reverse complement strand
GCGGCGGACAGCGGAGAGACCAGCAGGGTCTTCTGCTCCTTTTCCTGTCTGTACGTTTCCTGGAACAGGCGGACAGTCCAGTCATAGCCGGCCCGGATGAAAGCGTCGTCCGGTTCTTTCTCTTCCACCGGGCGGGCTTTATAGTTTTCCAGCAGGTCAGCCGCCTGTGCTTTGGGAATGACGGGATTCTCCGCCGTGCCCGCCGGCCGGGTTTCCGCTTCACTGCTTGCGGATTCACCGACGGCCCCTCTCCGATCGCCCGGAAGAAGGAATGCGGCCAGGAGAACCAGGCCCAGGCAGGCCGCCGCTGCGGAAACCCGGCTCCATATCCGGGCCCGCCGCTTTCTCTTTATGGCACTTATCTTATCCGTTTCCGCTTCGCGGATCCATTTTTCATCCACGTTTTCGATGAGATCATCCAGAAATCTGTCTGCTTTCATACCGTATACCCCTCTTTCTCCAAATGCTTTTTCAAGGCTTTCCGCATCCGGAACAGGATGCTTTTGACTTTTTCCTCATGGATTCCGAAGAGGCGGCTGATCTCGGCGATGCTGTCGAAATACCAGTAGCGTCTAAGAAAGACGGCCCGCTGTTCCGCCGGGCGGCCGGCCAGAAAGTCCGACAGGATCCGGCGGATCTCCTGCGCTTCCAGGCGGCTTTCCGCATTTTCCGGGCCGGGCAGGCATTCCTCCATTTCCCGCGTCAGTTCGCAGTAGACGGCGCAGCGCTTCTGTGCGCCGGCCCGGCGGCACTCATCGATGGCCAGGTGACGGATGATCCGGCCCAGATACTCGTACAGATACCCCCGCGGCTCATCCGGCGGGATCCGGTTCCAGGCCTGCAGGTACGTGTCGTTTTCGCACTCTTCCGCGGCCCCCCGGTCTTCCAGGATCGCGAATGCGGCCTGCTTGAGGCGCGTGCCGTACTTGGCCGCCGTTTCCCGGATGGCGGATTCGTCTCTGGACAGAAACAGTTCAATGATCTTATTATCTTCCAAAGCGTGCTCCTCCTTGCCTCTTCATCCTAAACAGCGGAAAATCGGGCCGCCGGGTTGCATGATAAAGCAATAATTCCGAAAAAAGCGCAAAAAGTTCCCGGGGCGAAACGTAAGGAAGGACAATTCCCGATAGGACAGCCCGAAAACGTGACAAAGGAACCGTCCCCCTGTCACAAAACGTGACAAAGGAACCGTCCCCCTGTCACCTAAAAAAGGCGCCCGGAGGGGCGCCTGGGGTGGGGTTATTGTTTTCTTACGGTGATGATGCCGAAGGTGTTGGGGCCGCAGTGGGTGGCAACGGCGGCGCAGACGGAGTAGACCACGAAGTTTTTGAAGTAGCCTTTGGCTTTGATATGGTCCAGCAGGCGCTCGAGGAGGGCCGGGTCCTGGATGGTATGGTTGATGTAGATCTGTTCGGCTTCGAAGCGTTCGATGTCGGCCAGTTTTTCATCGATGAAGCTCTGGACGCATTTTTCGAAGGGGCCGCGGAATTTCTTGCCGGGGCTCATGCGGCCGTTCTCCATGATGATCTCCGGACGGAGCTTCAGCAGGTTGGCGCCGAAGGCGGCCAGTCCGCTGCAGCGGCCTCCCTTATACAGGAATTCCAGCGTTTCGATAATAAAGCTGCAGTCGATCCGTTCCGTGTAGGCCTCCAGGTCGGCCACCAGCTCCTGAGGATCCGTCAGGCTGCTGTCCGCTGCCCGGACAACGGTCAGGGCACTGCCGCCGGATACATTCTTGGAGTCCACTACGTAAACATTGTCCACTTCGCGGGCCGCGATCACCGCATTCTCATAGCAGCTGGAAATGCCGCTGCTCTTGGCGATATGGATGATCGGACGGTCGTCCTTTTCCCTGAGGGCGCGGAAGACGGCTTCATAGTCCGCCGGATTGGCGGCGGCTGTCTGCGGAAGCCTTCCCGTGCGCTTAACGTAATTAAACAGATCCTCCGCCTGAACATCCGGGTAGTCGTCCATCATTTTGTCGCCCAGGCTGACATAACTCACGATCGGAACGATATGGCATCTTTCCACGGTTTCCGGAGCCAGATCGAACGTCGTATCCGCGGTAATGATAAACTGTGACATAGCTTTCTCCTTCCTGCGTTATCCCTCCGAAGGTCCGCCGCCCGCTTCCGCAGCGGGCTCTGCGGGGGTCCCGGACTGCGCTTCGTCCGTTATTGCCGGAGTCGTTTCCTTTACGCCGAAGTCTTCCCCTTTGATCTCCCGGAGTATTTTCATGAATTCTTTTCCGGTGATGGTTTCCTTTTCAATCAGGAAAGCGGCGATCTTTTCCAGTACTTCGCGGTTCTCATCCAGCAGCGCTTTCGCTCTGGCATAGGCCGCGTCCAGCATTTCCTTCACGACCCGGTCCACAAGAG
>CADBQE010000092.1 GCA_902796695.1 uncultured Lachnospiraceae bacterium | reverse complement strand
GGCGTTGGTCATGCAGAAGTTGTAGTACCAGGCAGGGCCGAAGAAGCACATGGTCTTGCCGGTCTTGAACATTTCGTTGGTCTTTTCCTGATCCCACACGCCGGCGGTCAGGGTGTAGCCGTTCTTGATGTATTCGCGGGTCTGATCCATCCAGGCAGTGATCTGAGGGTCGAACTGCAGGGTGTTGTTGGCATCGACCCAGGGCATGGTGCAGTTGTTGGAGAAAGCGCGGAAGGTCTCGGCGAAGGAAGCGGTCATGTAGTAACCCTTGGCCTTGGCTTCGGCGGCGACGGCGTCAAATTTCTCCCAGGTGTCGATCTTGGCCTGGACTTCTTCGGGAACGTCGGTGCCCAGCACGTCCTTGGCGATGCTCTTGCGGTAGATCACGCCGGCGGGGCAGCACTGGAAGGAAACGCCCTTGCACACGCCGTTGGCATCGGACGCGGCCTTGATGGTGTATTCATACATGGTAGGGACGTTCTGGAAACCGAATGAGGTGATGTCCATGGTGTAGGGGGAGTCGACGTATTTGCCGATATAGTCGGCTTCGGCCAGGAACATGTCGATCTTGTCATCGTCGGCAGCGCTTTCCTGATTCAGCAGGGCTTCGTCCAGCTTCTGCTGATAGGCACCGTTGTCGCTGGGGGTGATGATCCAGTTGACGGTCACGCCTTCGGGAACGGTGTAGTACTTTTCAAAGAATGTCTTGAACTCTTCGTTCCAGGCATAGATGTTGAAAACTTTGCCCTGAACGACGGGGGCTTCGGTGGGAGCTTCCGTGGGAGCTTCCGTAGGGGCTTCCGTAGGGGCTGGCGCGGCGGTCGTGGCGGCCGGGGCGGCGGTCTGAGGGGCAGCGGTGGTGCCGGCCGGCGTGTTGCCGGAGCAGGCGGCCAGACTGATTACCATCAGTCCCGCAAGCAGGATAGCAAGTGCTTTCTTCATTGTTTTTCTCCTTTATCTTCTTTTATTCTTCAGGCTCTGCTCTGAGTCTGTATTTATCAAAACGCCGGAGCGTTTTAACCGATGTCCGAGACGGTGCTGCCTTCCAGCAGCTGTCCTTCCGCGGTGATCTGCCGGGGAAGCCAGGTGTCCGGGTTTTCGATCTGTTCGATCAGCAGGCGGGCGGCTTCGCTTCCCATCTGCTCCGCGTCCTGCCGGTAGGTGGTGAGGCGGGGGCGCAGCACCTGGGAGAGGGGGATGCCGTCGTATCCGACGACGCTCATGTCTTTCGGGATCGAGAGACCGTGCTTTTCCAGTTCCGTCATGCCGCCCAGGAACGAGAGGTCGTCCGGATAGAAGATGCAGGTCGGCCTTTCCGCGAGTGCCAGGAGCTCCCGGGTCGCGAGCCCGCTGGCGCGGGGATCGTGGTAAACGGCGGGGCGGATGTATTCCCCGGGGACCGGGATGTCCAGCGCCGCGCAGGTCCGGCGGAAGCTGGCCAGCCGCTTCTGCGTGACCGAGGTGATCTCGCCGTGGATGAAGGCCAGGCGGCGGTGTCCCTTGGCGTGGACGAAGCGGACCAGCGCTTCCATGCCGCGGATGTTGTCGGAAATGACCGAACTGCAGCTGTCGAAACTGTAGTCCAGCGTTACGGTCGGGATCTCGCTGGCGGCCAGCCGTCTGATCTCCGGGGCCGTGAAGTCCGCGGAGGCTATCACCACGCCGTCGCAGCTGCGGTACTTCGCGTGCTCGTAGTAGTCCATGGACATCCGGCCGATATTCTGGGAGATGAAGGTGATGTCGTAGCCCAGCCGTTCGGATTCCGCTTTGACGCTTTCCAGAATGCGGGAGAAGTACTCGTGGGAGATGCCGCCGCCCGTCGCGTCGGAGAACAGGACGCCGATGTTGTAGCTGCGGCCCATCTTCAGGGCCCGGGCCGCTGCGTTGGGATGGTATCCCAGGTCCGCGGCCGTTTTCCGGATCCGGTCAGCCGTTTCCCGGGAAATATCCGGGGCGCCGTTCAGCGCTTTGCTGACCGTCGCGCGGGAGACTCCGCAGGCTTTGGCTATATCCGTGATCGTGACCATGAAAGAGAACCTTCCTTTCGCTTTCCGTGGGTTTTATTGGTACTTAATCGATTTCGCTGGGCTCATTATAGCGCGCCCTCCCGAGACCTGTCAAGTGCTGCGATGGTTAATTTTCAAAAATAAAACAAATTATTCGCTTAATAAAATTCCGCTTATGACAAATTGCGGCCGGAGTGTCAAAAAACGCTTGCGTTCCCGGAGGCTCTTGGTTATAATTCATCTGAATCGATTAAGTACCCCGAGATCCGTCCGGATCCGGACGTCAGGCATCAAGAGCGGAGGAAGATGCAGCATGCAGTACGGTTATTTCGACGACAAGGCAAGAGAATATGTGATCACAAGACCGGATACGCCCCTCCCCTGGATCAATTATCTGGGCAATGAAGGCTTTTTTTCTCTGATCAGCAATACCGGCGGCGGCTATTCCTTCTATAAGGATGCCAAGCTGCGCCGCATCACCCGCTTCCGCTATAATAACGTGCCCGCCGATGAAGGCGGCCGCTTATGCTACATCTGCGACGGAGATGCCGTCTGGAGCCCCGGCTTCCGGCCGGCCTTAACGCCGCTTGACAGCTACCGGTGCCGCCACGGCCTGGGCTATACCGTCCTGGAAGGGAGCAAAAACGGAGTAAACGCGTCGCTGACCGTGACCGTTCCCCTGCACTGCGATATGGAAGTGCAGAAACTGGTGCTGACCAATGAGAGTACGGAACGGAAGACCCTGACCGTTTACAGCGGGGTGGAATGGTGCCTGTGGAATGCGGTGGACGACCAGACCAATTTCCAGCGCAACTGGAATATCGGCGAGGTGGAAATCGAAGGAAGCACGGTCTATCACAAGACCGAATACCGCGAGCGCCGCGATCATTACGCATTCTATTCCGTAAACGCACCGATAGCCGGCTTCGATACGGACCGGGACGCCTTCCTCGGGCAGTTCCGGGGCTGGAAAGAGCCCGCCGCCGTAGAGCAGCGGACTTCCTTCGGCAGCGTCGCCGCGGGCTGGGCTCCCGCCGCCGTGCTGCGCCTTATGGTGGAGCTGGCGCCCGGCGAGACCCGGACCCTTCTGTTCAGGCTCGGCTACGCGGAGAACCCGGAAGACCGCAAATTCACGGCTCCGAATGTTATCAATAAGGAAAAAGCGCACCGCATGCTGGCCGCGTTCGGAACGGAGGAGCAGTTTGATGCGGCGATGGAAGAGCTGCGCGCGTACTGGGAGAGTCTGCTTTCCCGCTTTACCGTGTGCAGCGGCGAGGAAAAGCTGGACCGCATGGTCAATATCTGGAATCAGTACCAGTGCATGGTCACCTTCAATATGAGCCGCAGCGCCTCCTATTACGAAAGCGGGACCGGCCGCGGCATGGGGTTCAGGGACAGCTGCCAGGATCTGCTGGGCTTTGTTCACCTGATCCCGGAACGTGCCCGGCAGCGGATCCTGGACATTGCGTCGATCCAGTTCGCGGATGGCAGTACCTATCATCAGTATCAGCCCCTCACCAGACGGGGCAATGCCGATATCGGCTCCGGCTTCAACGACGACCCGCTCTGGCTGGTCGCCTGCACCTGC
>CADBQE010000091.1 GCA_902796695.1 uncultured Lachnospiraceae bacterium | reverse complement strand
TTCTATCTGATCATCACCGGCTTTATCGGGGCCTTCAAGGCCTACAGCGATGAAGTGGCGCTGTTCGGAACGGACTTAAACGCGGCGGGGATGAATACGATCGTGGGCTATGTCTACGATATGCTCTACGGCAATGCGGGCGGCTATCCGTCCTATGCTTCGGCGGCGGCGGTGATCCTGTTCGCCATCGTGCTGACCATTACCTGCGTGAACCTGATGGTCAGCCGGAAAAATGTGCATTATTAAGGAGGGCGGCCGATGAATACGCAAGAATCCTACGCCCGGATCGAAAAGACGGCGCATACCCGGAAGGTCGTCGGACGGACCTTCACCTATATTTTCCTGACGTTCTGGGGCCTGATGGTGCTGTTTCCCTTTTACTGGATGATCCTGACCTCCTTAAAGAGTACCAGCGCCTACAACTCGGAGTTCGTGCCGAAGTTCTTTACGCTCACGCCCACGCTGGAGAACTACGCGGAGGCCTTCACGGCGGTGCCGCTGGGCCGGTATTTCCTGAACACCCTGATCTTTACGCTGGCCACCACCGCCGTCATGCTGGCGGTGATCGTGCTGGCGGCCTACGCGTTCGCGCGCCTGGAATTCAAGGGGAAGAACCTGGTGTTCACGCTGTTCCTGGCTCTGATGATGATCCCCGGCGAGCTGGTGGTCATTACCAATTACGTTACCGTCAAGACGCTGGGCCTGACCGATGACGGCGGCAATGCCTTCCGCCATTTCCTGGGTCTGGTCCTTCCCTCCATCACGTCGGTGTTCTATATCTATCTGCTGAAGGAGAACTTCGCGCAGGTGCCGGACGATCTGTACAAGGCGGCCCGGGTGGACGGCTGCACGGATCTGGGCTTCCTGTTCAAGGTGATGGTGCCGATCTGCCGGCCCACCATCGTCACCGTGGTCATCCTGAAGGTCATCGAGTGCTGGAACTCCTACGTGTGGCCGCGCCTGATCACGGCCAGACAGGAAAACTTCCTGGTCTCCAACGGGATCCAGCAGATCCGCGAAAGCGGCTTCGGCCGTGACAACGTGCCGGCCATGATGGCGGCCGTGGTGGTGATCTCCGTGCCGCTCATCGTGCTGTTTTTGATCTTCCGGAAGAAGATCATGGCCGGTGTTTCGAGAGGAGGGACAAAAGGATGAAAACACGCAGACCGATACTCCTTCTGCTGCTTGTTCTGTCCGCGGTGCTGCTTGCCGCCTGCCACGGCAAAGGCGTGGTGAAGCCCACGGAAGCGCCGGCGCCTGCGGAACCGGCGTCCCAGGCGTTCGCGGAGGATCCTTCCGGCGAAGCCGCGGACCCCTCCGCTGCCTCCGAATCCACGGAAGCGCCGGAGGCGGAGCCCCTGGAGTTTGATACCTCCCGGCGCCATACGGTCACCTTCTGGGCCAAAAACGACTCCAACCCCACGCAGATCGCCATTTACAAGAAGGCCAAGGCGGATTTCGAGGCGCTGTATCCCAATATCACCGTGGAGATCCGGTCCTACTCGGACTACGGCAAGATCTACCAGGACGTGATCACGAACATCGCGACGAAAACGACGCCCAACCTGTGCATTTCGTACCCGGACCATATCGCCACCTACCTGAAGGGCCAGGACGTGGTGGTGAGCCTGGACGGGTATATGGCCGATAAGAACTACGGCTTCGGCGGGGAAAAACTGCTGTTTGACGGGCCCTCGCGGGAGGAGCTGATCGACAAATTCATGCAGGAAGGGTACTTTAACGGCCATCAGTACGATCTGCCGTTCATGCGCTCCTCCGAAGCGCTGTACATCAACCGGACCATGGTGGAAGCGATGGGATATCAGATCCCGGACGTGGTGAGCTGGGACTGGGTCTGGGAAATCTCCGAAAAAGCCATGGAAAAGGACGGGGATATTTTCAAAGCCAACGGCCAGAAGATCATGATCCCGTTCATTTACAAGTCCACGGACAACATGATGATCCAGATGCTGCGCCAGAAAGGCGCGGGCTATGCCACGGCCCGCGGGGAAGTGCAGCTGTTCAACAGCACGACGCGCGAACTGCTGTATACCGTTTACGAGCACGTGAACACCCGCGCGTTCTCCACCTTCAAGATCGACAGCTACCCCGGCAACTTCTTCAACGCGGGCCGCTGCCTGTTCGCGGTGGATTCCACGGCCGGCGCCACCTGGATGGGCTCCAACGCCCCGCTTCTGGATATCCATGCCAGCGACGTGGTGCAGTTCGAGACCGTGGTCCGGCCGGTGCCGCAGTTTGATCCCGATCATGTGCAGATGATCTCCCAGGGGCCCTCGCTGTGCCTGTTCAGCAAGGAGGACAAGCAGGAGGAGCTGGCCGCCTGGCTGTTCGCGCAGTACCTGCTCTCCAACGAGGTGCAGGTGGCGTACGCGCAGACCGAAGGGTATGTGCCCGTCACGCACAAGGCGCAGGATTCCGCGGCCTATCAGGATTATTTAAGCCGGGCCGGCGAGGACAACAAGACCTATTACGACGTGAAGATCGCGGCGTCCCGCATGGTGATGGATCATATGGATGACACGTTCATCACGCCGGTATTCGCGGGCTCCGCCTCCGTGCGTGACGCGGCGGGCGCCATGATCGAGACCGTGGCCAAGGGCACGCGCCGCCGTCAGGTGAAGCTGAACGCGGACGGGACCGCGCTGGATGAGGCCTATCTGCAGAGTGTGTTCAGCGAGGTGACGCGCTTGTACAAACTGGACGAGATCGAATTGCTGCCGGAAGATCCGGCCGCGCCTACGCCGTCAGGGGAAACACCCTCTGAAAGCATGGGGGAAAACCCCGATCCCGCGGCCGTGACGGAGCTGCTGCCCACGGAAGAGCCCGGGACGCAGGCCCCGCCGCAGCCGGAACCGCTGCCGGGCACCGCCCGCTTCCTGCTGGGGGCTCTGGCGGTTTCCTGGGTCCTGATCGGCGGCGCGTATCTGTTCGGCGTGATCCGGAAACGGAAGAAAAAAGAGGTGTGAGCGTCCGGGCGAAGACGTAAAAACATTGATTTTTCACAAAGTTTCACTATAATAGAATGGTTACAAAGCCGGGAAGCGGGCTCCGGCCCTGTCTTCCTTCAGCAAAGGAGACCAATCATGAAGAAACTGTTGGCTATATTATTGTCACTGACCATGGTGCTCTCGCTGGCATCCTGCGGCAGTCAGGAACCGCCCACCGCGGCTCCGACCGAAGCGCCTGCCACGGAAACCCCCACCGTGGCCCCGGCAACCGAGGAGCCCATGACGGAGCCTTCGACCGAAGCGCCGACCACCGAGGCTCCCACGACAGAGCCCCCCACCACGGAGCCGACCACCGAGGCGCCTACCGAAGCGCCGGGCCCCAGACTCCTGACGTATCAGGAGTACGCGGAAGCGCCGCTGGACAGCGAAGTCATCATTCAGGGCACCGTGCAGCTGATGGCATACAATACCAAAGAAAAAACCGCCAATATCTTTCTGGCGGATGAGGACGGCGCCTATTACGTCTATCAGATGACGGTCAGCCGCAAGGATTCCAAATCCATCAAGGAAGGCACCGTGCTGCAGGTGAAGGGCTTCAAGACCGAATGGAGCGGCGAGATCGAGATCACCGACGGCGAATATGAGATCCTGAAGGATCAGGAGGGCGTTTCCCCGAAGGCGGTCGATCTGACGGCCATGACCGATGAGGCGGCCCTGAAAGAGCAGATGAACCGGCGCGTGAGCTTTTCCGACGGCTACGTCGTGGCCAGCACCACGGAGGACGGCGGATTTGCCCCGTTCCTGTACGGGTGGAACGGCGCCGGCTCGGAAGGCGACGACCTGTATTTCCGCGCGGCGTTCGGCGATCGGACCCTCACCTTTGTGGTGGAATCCGATGAATTCGATCCGGACACGGATCTTTACAAGGCCGTGCAGGCCCTTGAGATCGACCAGATGCTGGACCTGGAATCGTTCCTGTACTGGTATGAAGGCCCGCAGCCTCATGTCTGCGGCCTGAAGGCGGCTCCCGCGGGAACCAAGCCGGAAGGCGTCATGACCTATGACGAATATGTGGCGGCGGCCGCCGATTCCGAAGTGACCGTCGAAGGCTATATCCAGCAGGCCGCCTTCAACGCCGACAACGGATTCGTAAACCTGTTCCTGGCGGACGGGGACGCCGCCTACTTCATCTTCCGCATGAACTGCACGGCAGAAGAAGCCGCGAACATGCAGGGCGGGCAGAAGATCCGCGTGACCGGCCTGAAAACGGAATGGAACGGCCAGGTCGAGATCAGCGACGGCAAGTTCGTGCCGATGGAAGGCACCTATCTGAATGAGCCGTTCAACGTCACGAAACTGCTCGGGAAAGAGGAAGAGCTCAAGGCCGCGGTCAACCGCCGCATCGGCATCAGGTCCGCGCAGGTGACCGCTACCAAGGACGCGGACGATGAGGATCAGCCCTTCCTGTACAAATACAACGGCTCCGGCGAAGACGGCGACGACCTGTATTTCACCGTGACCGTGGCCGGCAGCAGCTATGTGATGGTCGTGGAAAGCGACGAATATCCCGCCGGCAGCGAGATCTACGAAGCGGTGAAGAAGCTGAAGATCGGCGACACGATCGATCTGGAGGGCTTCCTGTACTGGTATGAAGGCCCGCAGCCTCATATCTATTCCGTGAAGGAATCGGAAGCGCCCGCCCTTTCCGCCATGTCATACGCCGATTTCCTGGCCGCGGAGCCGGAAAGCGAAGTCATGGTGGACGCCTATATCCAGCAGATGAGCCGGAACGAAGAGAGCGGCAAATACAGCCTGTTCCTGGCCGCGCCGCAGGATGAGCAGGGGCTCTTCCCGTCCTACTACGTTTATGACATGGAGCTGACCGAGGAAGAAGCGGAAGAACTGCAGCAGTTCGACCACATCCTGGTCACCGGCTTCAAGGGCGAATGGAGCGGCGAAACGGAGATCCTGGACGCTTCCTTCGAAAAACTGGAGGGCAGCTTCCAGAGCGACCCGATCCCGGCGGATGAGCTGTTCGCCCGCGGCGAAGCGCTGGACGACTATATGAACGCCCGGATCAGCCTGAAGGCGGTCACCGTGATCCCGTCCCTGACCGAGGACGGGGAAGCGCATCCGTTCCTGTATCAGTGGAACGGGACCGGCGAAGAAGGCGACGACATTTACTTCAAGGCCCTGGCCGGCGGCCGGGAATACACCTTTGTGGTGGAAAGCGATGAATTCGGCCCGGATTCGGCGGAATATCAGGCCGCGCAGACGCTTAAGATCGGCGACGTGCTCGAGCTGGAAGCGTTCCTGTACTGGTACGAAGGGCCGCAGCCGCATATCTCCTTCCTGAACCGCAGTTACCTGAAATCCTCGGAGGAGGTAAGCACCTTCGGCGAATACTTCCTGGCGGAGCCGGAAACGGAGATCACCGTGGAGGGCTATGTCCGTCTGGTCAGCTCTTATCAGGAAGAAGAGGGACAGGGCTACGTCAACGTCTATCTGGATGACAACAACGGCGGCTACTACATCTACAAGCTTCCGGTCGAGGAAGAACAGCTGGAGGAGCTGAATGCGGACAGCGTGCTGCTGCAGGTCAAGGGCTACCGCGGCGAATGGTCCGGCATGATCGAAGTGACGGACGTTTCCGAATGGACGGTGCTGGAGCCCGAAGCCGGCCCCGGCATGGACGGCGGTTCGCTCGATATGACGGGACTGCTGCAGATGGAAGACACCGCCTCCCTCAACTACTTCATTGCCCGGCCGATCTCCCTGAAGACCGCCATCGTGGTTCCGTCCCGGAACGAAGCCGGCGAGGAGTTTCCGTTCCTGTATCAGTGGAACGGCACCGGGGAAGAAGGCGACGACATCTACTTCAACGTGCGTCTGGACGAAACCGTTCTGACCGTGACGGTGGAAGCGGACGAGTGCGGTCCGGACAGCAAGGCCTATCGGGAAGCGCAGGGGCTCAGCATCGGCGACGTGATCGATCTGGAAGGCTTCCTGTACTGGTATGAAGGCCCGCAGCCGCATATCACGGTCATCGACGGATTCCGCTACGCCAAGCAGGAAAACGCGCTCACCTACTATGAATACATGGCCGCGGAGAAAGACGCCGCCGTCGCGGTGGACGGCTACGTCCAGTCTTATACGGTCTATGAAAAGAACGGCGAGATCTTCGCCAACCTGTTCCTGCACGACCGGATCGGCGCATATTACGTTTACGCACTTAAGCTGACCGAGGAAGAGGCGCAGGAGTTTACGGAGCTGGAAGGCGTCCGGATGATGATCCGCGGCTACCGCAGCGAATGGAGCGGCGAGATCGAGGTCACCGACGCGGAAAGCTACGAGATCTACCGGGATGAAAACGACACCTTCCTGGCAAAGCCCGCGGATATCACGGAGATCCTGGGCGATGAAGAGGCGCTTGCGGCCCTGATGAACTGCCGGACGGCGGTCCGGGGCGCCGAAGTGATCGC
The DNA here is from genome assembly GCA_902796695.1 of uncultured Lachnospiraceae bacterium. Taxonomy (GTDB): domain Bacteria; phylum Bacillota; class Clostridia; order Lachnospirales; family Lachnospiraceae; genus UBA6987. The sequence continues at coordinate 8,261 of CADBQE010000091.1, read as the reverse complement.
CTCCGAGGCCTCGGACGGCACGGAGCTTCCCTTCCTGTACAAGTGGAACGGCACCGGCGACAAGGGCGACGACCTCTACTTCAAAGTCAGAGTCGGGGAACATGAACTGACGCTGGTGGTGGAAGCGGACGAATACAATCTGGACACGGAGCTCTATCAGGCCGTGGAAGCCCTGAACGTCGGCGATAAGGTCGACCTGACCGCATTCCTGTACTGGTATGAAGGCCCGCAGCCGCATCTGTCCGGCCTCGCTCCGGCGGCGGAACCCGCGGAATAATCCTTTTCCGAACTCATTCGGGCGGCTTTTGCCGCCCTTTTTCTTTTGCCGCCCTTTTTCTTTTCCCGCGCTTTTTCTTCCGCGGCCCTCTTTTCTTTCCGGGGGGATGTGATATACTTATCCTAGGTTATTATACGAAATCGGTCGTTTCGGATCGTTGAAGGAGTCAATATGCTGAGAATCAACAACAACTGGGAGTTCACCCCCGTCTGGTCCGATGAATTCCTGCGTTTTGAGACCGCAGCCGAGCCCGTGCGCCTGCCCCATAACGTGGGGACGCAGATGCTGCATTATTCGAGCCCGGCGGATTTTGCGGGCCTGACAGGCTACCGCACCCGTCTGCAGATCCCGGAGGAATGGCGCGGGAAGCGGCTGTTCCTGCAGTTTGACGGGGCGGCGCATATCGCGACGCTTTACTGCAATCATCAGGCGGTGGCGGCCCACAATACCGGCTATACCGCGTTCCGGACCGAAATCACCAGCTTTGTCAATTACGGCGCGGACAACGAGATCGCCGTGAAGCTGGACACCACGGAGAATCCGGCCGTGCCGCCTTTCGGCTTTGTGATCGATTACCTGACCTACGGCGGCCTGTACCGGGACGCCTGGCTGGACGTAAGGCCCCGGGACTATCTGGAGGATGTTTTTGTCTATACGCCCGACACCGACAAAGCCCACGTGGAACTGACGGTGGACGGGGAGGCGGGCGGCGCCTATATCCGGATTCTGGACGGGGAAGGAACCTGCGTCTATCAGCTGTCCGGGCCCGGCAAGGTCTTTGATCTTACGCTGACCGATGCGCGCCCGTGGTCGCCGGACGATCCGTACCTGTACACCTGCGAAGTCACGCTGATGGATAAGGACGGCGGCATGGGCGACCGGAAGGAAGTGACGTTCGGCTTCCGGACCGCGCTGTTTACGGCGGACGGCTTCTTCCTGAACGGGGAAAAATGCTTCCTGCGCGGCCTTAACCGCCACCAGTGCTATCCGTATCTGGGCTACGCGGCGCCGGAGCACCTGCAGCGCGAAGACGCCCGGATCCTGAAAGAGGAGCTGGCCTGCAACGCGGTGCGCACCTCGCATTATCCGCAGAGCCAGTATTTTATCGACGAATGCGACCGGCGCGGCCTGATGGTGTTTACGGAGATCCCCGGCTGGCAGCATATCGGCGGGGAAGAATGGAAGGACCAGGCCGTGGAAAACGTGCGGGAAATGGTCCTGCAGTACCGCAATCACCCGAGCATCGTCCTCTGGGGCGTGCGCATCAACGAGAGCCAGGACGACGACGAATTCTACCGCCGCACCAACAAGGCGGCCCATGCGCTCGATCCTTCGCGGCAGACCAGCGGCGTGCGCTATATCGAAAACAGCAGCCTGCTGGAGGATGTCTACGCCTTCAATGATTTTTCCTACAACGGCACAACGCCTCCGGTCAAGGCGAAAAAGTCGGTCACGAAGCATCTGGACAAGGGCTTCCTGATCAGTGAAATGAACGGCCACATGTTCCCGACCAAGGCGTTCGATCCCTGGGAAAAGCGGCAGGAGCACGCGCTGCGCCATGCCCGGGTCCAGGGCGCGGCCTTAACCAGCGGGGAGCACGCGGGCTGCTTCGGCTGGTGCATGTTTGACTATGCCACGCACGGAGATTTCGGCTCCGGCGACCGCATCTGCTATCACGGCGTGCTGGACGCGTTCCGCAACCCCAAGCTGGCGGCAGCGGTCTATGCCGCGCAGGGCGAAGAGCGCCCGGTGCTGGAGATCGGCTCCTCCATGGATATCGGCGACTACCCGGGCGGTCAGGTAGGGCCGGTTTATCTGTTCACCAACGCGGACGAGGTCGACCTGTACCGGAACGACGCGTTCGTGGGCACCATCGTTCCGAAGCCTTTGACGGGTCTTAAGCATGAACCGATCCTGCTGGAGGATACGGTGGGCGAACTGCTGGAGAGCCAGGAAGGCTATAAGCCGAAGAAAGCGGCGGCGGTGCGCAAGGCCATCAGCGCGATGGCAAAGTACGGCCCGGGCGGACTGCCCCTTAAGGAAAAGCTGCGGGTCGCCTGGATCATGTTCCGCTACCGCCTCAAATACGCGGAAGGCGTGCGCCTGTACGGCAAATACGTTGGCGGCTGGGGCGGCGCCATGAGCAGCTGGCGCTTTGAAGGGAAGAAGGACGGCGAGGTGGTCAGCCGGGTCGAAAAGCGGCCCGGGCAGAAGCTGCACCTGGAAGTCCTGCCCAGCAAAACGGAGCTGACCGAAGGAGACGGCTATGATATGGCCGCCCTGCGCATTCTGGTGAAGGACGACGCGGGCAATATCGCCCCGTACGCCCAGCTTCCGATCCTGGCCGGAACGGAAGGTCCGCTGACACTGGCCTGTCCCCCCCTCGTGACCGCGGAAGGCGGCATGAGCGGCCTGTACGTCCGGACAGCCGGCGCTCCCGGCACCGCAAAGGTGACGCTCAGCGCGCCGGGCACCGATCCCGTTACTGTGGAATTCACCATCCGGGCCTGATCCCGGCCCCCATAAAAGGAGCATTGCCATGCCGAAACTGACCTATACGATTACCGTGGAGACCGCGCTGGGCGAGCATCGCCAGAGCGGCACCTGTCAGAAACACTGGGACGTGGTCCCGGATACCTCCCTGCGGCAGATCACCCTGTCGCCGCGCGCGGAACTGCCGGAAGGCCGTCTGAAATCGGTGGAGGCGGAGATCGGCGTGCGCCTGGAGGAAGACGGATTCGTTTTCATGAACGGCTTCCAGACCTGGTCCTATTCGCCGGAACTGACCCGGAACGGCAGCACGAAGGGCATCGGCCCGCTGCCCGCGCCGGTGATCCGGCACTACGGGCTGGAAAGCTACGGCGACTACTATTTCCGCAGCTATCCGGGCAAAAAAGGCATTATGCAGGGGACTTCCTACTGCTATTTCCGCCACGGAGATCAGTTCCGCCTGATCGCCTCTCTGGATGAGGCGCCGGGCTATACCCAGTTTACGTATCATGCGGATGCCAATAAGCTGATCGTCAGCCGCGACTGCGAAGGGCTTGCGGTAAGCGGCGAGTACCCCGTGCTGGATCTGTATATCGCGGCCGGCACGGAGCAGGAGGTGTTTGACGGCTGGTTCAACGCGCTGGGCATCAAGCCCCGCACTGCGGAGACGCTTTCCGGTTATACCAGCTGGTACAACCGCTATGAGGATATCAGCGAAGAGACCATGCTGGCGGATCTGGAAGGCGCCGCGCAGGTCCTTAAGCCCGGCGATCTTTTCCAGATCGACGACGGCTGGGAGCCGGCCGTGGGCGACTGGCTGGAAGCGGATCCGGCCAAATTCCCGAACGGCATGAAGGCCATGGCGGACGCCATCCACGAAAAAGGCTTCAAAGCCGGGCTCTGGCTGGCCCCGTTTGCGGCCTGCAAGCGCTCGAAGCTGTATGAGGAGCATCCCAAGTGGTTCTATTTCCATAACCGCGAGCCCTGGTACTGCGGCATCAACTGGGGCGGCTTTTACGCGCTGGACTTCGACTATCCGGAAGTCCGCGATTATCTGAAGGAAACCTTCCGGCGGGTCTTCGACGAATGGGGCTATGATCTGGTCAAACTGGACTTCCTGTACGCCGCCGCCCCGTTCGGGGATAAGCACGAGACCCGCGGCGGGCGCATGATCCGGGCCATGAAATTCCTCCGGGAACTCTGCGGCGACAAGCTCATTCTGGGCTGCGGCGTCCCGCTGATGCCGGCCTTCGGCCTGGTGGACTACTGCCGCATCAGCTGCGACGTGGGCCTGGACTGGGATGACGCGCCGTGGATGAAGCTGACGCACCGGGAGCGCATCTCCACCCGCCAGGCGATCCTGAACGCGGTCTGGCGCCGCCAGTTAAACGGGCGCGCGTTCGGCAGCGACCCGGATGTATTTTACCTGCGGGACAAGAACCTGAAGCTGACGTCGGAGCAGAAAAAGATGCTGGCGCTCGGATGCGCCCTGTTCAGCCAGGTCCGCCTGTGCTCCGATGAGCTGGGCGACTTTACGCCGGCCCGGCGCGATGCCTGGGACCGCCTGCGCCTGATCTTCGAGACCGCGCGGGACGTGTCGGTCCGCCATGAAATGAACGGGAAACAGGAACTGCTGGAAATTACCTACCGGCTCGGGGAGGAGTGCTTCTCCTACCGGGTCCCGGTATAAAAAACGTGACAAAGGAACCGTCCCCCTGTCACCAAAGGAGAGTGCATGTCATTTACGATAGAGAATCTGAATCCGCCTCAGAGGGAGGCGGTACTGGCGACGGAAGGGCCTGTTCTGATCCTGGCCGGGGCCGGGTCGGGCAAGACCCGGACGCTGACCTGCCGGGTGGCGCATCTGCTGGAACAGGGCGTTTCCCCCTGGAATATCCTGGCTATCACCTTTACGAATAAGGCGGCCGAGGAGATGAAGACCCGCGTGACGGACACGGCGCCGGACGGGGGCAAGGTCTGGGTGGCGACTTTTCACAGCACCTGCCTGCGCATTCTGCGCACGGCGGCGGACCGCCTGGGCTATACCAAGGATTTTACGATCTATGATACGGATGATTCCCGCGTGCTGATGCGGCGCATCATCAAGGAACTGGATTACAATCCCAAGGAGTACCGGGAGCGGGACGTGCTGCGGCGCATCTCTTCCTGGAAAAACAAGATGAATTCCCCGGACGACGCGGAGGCGCTGTCCGCGGGCCGCTACGGCGAAGAACGCCACGTGCGTCTCTACCGCGAATATCAGCGGCGGCTGCTGCTGGCCAACGCGATGGATTTCGACGACCTGCTTTTGAACGCCGTGCAGCTGTTTGAGGACAATCCGGACGTGCTGGAGCACTGGCGCGCCCGCTTCCGCTACGTGATGGTGGACGAGTACCAGGACACCAACCCGGCGCCGTTCCGCTTCGTGGAGCTGCTGGCTAAAGAGCACCGGAACCTCTGCGTGGTGGGCGACGACGACCAGTCGATCTACCGCTTCCGCGGCGCGGAGATCCGCAATATTCTGAATTTCGAAAGCATCTTCCCGGAGGCAAAAGTCATCCGCCTGGAGCAGAATTACCGTTCCACCAAGACGATCCTGAAGGCCGCCAACGGCGTGATCGCACATAATGTGGGCCGGAAGGAAAAGACGCTCTGGTCCGCCATGGAAGAGGGCGATCCCGTGATTTTCCGGGAATACAGCGAGGCCCGCGAGGAAGCCCGGGGCATTCTGCAGGATATCCGCAAGGAGCGCGACCGCTTCCCGTACGGCAGCTGCGCCGTACTGTACCGGACCAACGCGCAGTCCCGCGTGCTGGAGGAAGCCTTTGTGGCGGACGGCCTGCCCTACCGCCTGATCGGCGGCGTCAATTTCTATGAACGCCGCGAGATCAAGGACTGCCTGAGCTATCTCAGGCTGATCGCAAACCCGCGGGACGACGTCTCCCTGCGCCGCATCGTCAACGTGCCCAAGCGCGGGATCGGCGACACCACCATGGACCGCGTGGCGGAATTTGCCGCGCGCGAGGACCTGTCCCTGCTGGAATCCATGACCATGGCCCCCGAGATCCCCGGCATTTCCAAAGGCGCGGCCGCCAAGCTGACCGCCTTCACGGAACTGCTGATGCGCCTGCAGGCGGAAGCGCTTTCCACCAGCGTGGAGGCCCTGATCGAGCGGACGCTCCGCGAGACCGGCTATCTGGACTACCTGCTGGAGGAAGGCGAGATCGAAGCGGAGGCCAGACGGGAAAACCTGGACGAACTGGTCAACAAAGCCGCGGACTTCGGCGGAGAGGTCGGCCTGGACGCCCTTTCGCAGTTCCTGTCGGAAACTTCGCTGGTGGCGGACGTGGATTCCCTGGAGGATGACTCCGACAAGGTCGTCCTGATGACCCTCCACAGCGCCAAGGGCCTGGAATTCCCCAAGGTCTACATGGCCGGCATGGAGCAGCAGATCTTCCCCGGAGAACGCGTGCAGTACTCCGGCGACGACGCCGATCTGGAAGAAGAACGGCGCCTGTGCTACGTCGGCATTACCCGCGCCATGAAAAAACTGGTCATGACGGCGGCGGCCCGCCGGATGGTGAACGGATCCTTCCAGACCCATACGATCAGCCGCTTTGTGGAAGAGATCCCGTCCGAAGTGTTAAAGCACGAGCGGCGCGGCCTGATGATGTCCTCCACCGGCGGAAGCCGCGGGAACGACGACTGGCGCTACGCCTCTTCGGGCGATGAATGGTCCGCCCGCCGCGGCAACGGCTGGTCCTTCGGAAACCGCTCCGCGGGGGCCCGGCAGGAAGCCCCTGTCTGGACGGACGACGGAGACAGTTTCGGATTCGGAGCCTTATCCCGGCCCGGCCGTGCGGGAAGCGCGCAGGAGGCCGGGAGCCGTCCCGCCGCCCGCTCCGTCAGCGGATCGGCCTCTTCGGGCGGCAAGGAGATCCTGACCGAATTTGCCCCGGGCGACCGCGTCGTCAGCCGCCGCTTCGGCGCCGGCACGGTGGAAAAAACCGAAAAGACCGCGAAGGAGACCACGGTCACGATCCTCTTCGACAAATTCGGCCGCAAGGTCCTGCTGCCGGAATACGCGGCGCTGACCCGCGAAGAATAAGGCGCCCGCCCTCTTGTGAAACCGGAAAGTAATATGTTATGATAGCATCAGGAACAGGAAAGGAAGTATAATGATGAAAAAGAAAAGCCTGCTGCGCCGAATCCTGACCGCCTGCGGCATCCTGGCCTTCCTGGCCGCCGTAGCCTACGGTATTTATTACTTCTTCTTCGCGGAAGACGAAGAAGAACTGGACGACGATTTCTTCGATGAAGCGGAAGAAAACGCGGCGGAAGGTGAATCCGCCTCCGATGCCGATGCCGCCGCTCAGCCTGTTGAAAAACCCGCGAACGACGTCGAGTTCGCCGTTCCGTAACCTCTATTTCCGAATCAGCAGCGGACAGGCCCCGCGTCTGTCCGCCGGGGAATCATATGACTGAAACAACAAAATCCGTATGCCCGCTCTTCGGGCGCTGCGGCGGCTGCCGTTACGACGGCACCGCTTATTCTGATGAATGTCACACCAAGGAAGAACAGCTGAAAAAGCTGTTCCTTCCGGTTTTAGGGGCGGACTTTTTCGCCTCTTCTTCTTATGAGGGCTTTCTGGGCAGCCCCGTGTCCGCGGGCTACCGCAACAAAATGGAGTTTTCCTTCGGCAACATGGAAAAGGACGGCCCGCTGACGCTGGGCCTTCACCAGAAAAAAAGCTTTTTCAATGTTCTGCCCGTGGAGGAATGCCGCCTGATCCACCCGGACCTGAATACCGTCACCCGTGCGGTGCAGGCCTTCTTCCGGGAGCGGGGCACTTCTTTCTATCACAAAAAGAGCCATCAGGGCCTGCTGCGCCACCTGATCCTCAGACGCAGCTGGTCCGCCGGCGATATTCTGGTGAACCTGGTGACCGCGTCGGGCTTTGCCCCGGATATCGCCGCCGCCTTCGCGGAAATGCTGAATGCCCTTCCGCTGGAAGGCCGCATCCGCGGCATTCTGCACACGGAGAACAACAGCCTGTCCGATGCCGTCGTACCGGAGCGGGTCACGCTGCTGTCCGGAGAAGCGGAGCTGACGGAGCACCTTCTGGGCCTTTCCTTTAAGATCTCGCCCTTCTCCTTCTTCCAGAACAACACGCCCGGCGCCGAACTGCTTTACGCAAAAGCCCGGGATTACATTTCCGTTACGCCCGGTGCGGTGGTCTATGACCTCTACAGCGGCACCGGCACCATCGCCCAGATGCTCTCGCCGGCCGCCGCAAGCGTTTACGGCGTGGAGATCGTGGAGGAAGCTGTGGCCGCCGCCCGCGCCAACGCGGCCTTAAACGGCCTGACCAACTGCCGCTTCCTGGCCGGCGACGTCCTGAAAGTCCTGGACGACCTGCCCGAAAGCCCGGATTATATTGTCCTGGACCCGCCCCGCGACGGCATCCACCCCAAAGCCATCGGCAAACTGCTG
>CADBQE010000090.1 GCA_902796695.1 uncultured Lachnospiraceae bacterium | reverse complement strand
AGCCGACAATCAGACCGCTGTGGACATCAACGTGCTGCAGGGCGAGCGTCAGTTCGCGAAGGATAACAAGTCCCTCGGCCAGTTCCGTCTGGACGGCATCCTGCCGGCCCGCCGAGGCGTGCCGCAGATCGAAGTCACGTTCGATATCGACGCCAACGGCATCGTAAACGTCTCCGCGAAGGATCTGGGCACCGGCAAGGAGCAGCACATCACCATCACCGCTTCTTCCAACATGTCCGATTCCGATATCGAGAAGGCCGTGCGGGAAGCCGCGGAATTCGAAGCGCAGGACAAGAAGCGCAAGGAAGGCATCGACGCCCGCAATGACGCGGAAGCCGCGATCTTCCAGACGAAGAACGCCATGGACGAAGTGGGCGACAAGGTGGACGCCGGCTTAAAGAGCCAGGTGCAGGCCGATATCGACGCGCTGCAGAAGACCGTGGACGAGACCGCGAACATCGAAACGCTGTCCGACAGCCAGATCAGCGCTTTAAAGAACGGTCAGGAAACTCTGATGAAGAGCGCACAGGCTCTGTTCGCCAAGGTCTATGAACAGGCCCAGGCCCAGCAGGGCGGCCAGCAGGGTCCTCAGGGCAGCCCGTTCGGCGGCCAGAATCCTCAGGGCTTCGGCGGCCAGAACCCTCAGAACGGCTCCAACCCGGACGACGACGTCATCGACGCCGACTTCAAAGAAGTATAATAAAACCTGACCATGCGGGCCGATCTGCGATCGGCCCGCATCCACCGCAAATACACGGGATCGACCTCGATCGGCCCGCATCCACCGCAAATATGCGGGACCGACCTCGATCGGCCCGCATCCACCGCAGACACGTAGGGGCCGATCTATGATCGGCCCGTAAGAATATCCGTACCCTGAAGGAACATTATGGCAGAATCCAAACGTGATTATTACGAAGTATTAGGTATTTCAAAAACCGCGGGCGACGACGAGATCAAGCACGCCTACCGCAAACTGGCCAAAAAATACCACCCGGACGTCAATCCGGGCGATAAAGATGCCGAAGCGAAATTCAAGGAAGCTTCGGAAGCTTATGCCGTGCTGATCGATCCGGAAAAGAGAGCCAAATATGACCAGTTCGGCCATGCGGCTTTTGACGGGACCGGCGGCGTCAGCTACGATTACAACAGCGCGGACTTCAGCGATATCTTCAGCGACCTGTTCGGCGATCTGTTCGACGGCGGCTTCGGCGGTTTCGGGGGCTTTGGCGGCTTCGGCGGCGCACGCACCCGCTCTCGCGGCGGCGCCATGCAGGGCGCCAATACCCGCGCCCGCATCCGGATCACTTTTAAGGAAGCCATTACCGGGTGCAAAAAGGAACTGGAGCTGAATCTGAAAGAGTCCTGCTCCGAATGCGGCGGCAGCGGCGCCAAAAAAGGCACCAGCCCCGTGACGTGTACGCAGTGCGGCGGCAGCGGTCAAATCACCATGACGCAGCAGACCGTCTTCGGAATGACGCAGACCGTAAGAGCCTGCCCTTCCTGCTCCGGCACCGGGAAGATCATCAGGGAAAAATGCCCGAAATGCGGCGGCACGGGCTATGTGGCCCGTCGTCAGAAAGTTCAGGTTTCGGTCCCGGCCGGCATTGACGACGGCCAGAGCATCCGGATCCGCGGCAAAGGCGAACCCGGCGTAAACGGCGGTCCCTTCGGCGACCTGCTGGTGGAAGTCCGGGTGGCGGAAGATCCCGTTTTTGCCCGGGAAGACACGGATATTTTCTCCGCCGTCCATATCAGCTACGCGCAGGCCGCGCTGGGCGATACCATCCGCATCCCTACGGTGGACGGCGAAGTCGAATACGAATTAAAGCCCGGCACGCAGCCCGGCACCCGGATCCGCCTGCGCGGCAAGGGCGTCCCCTATCTGCGGCAGAACAATGTCCGGGGCGACCATTACGTGACCTTTATGGTCCATGTGCCCGAAAAGTTGACCCGGGAGCAGAAAGACGCGCTGCTGGCGTTTGACGAAGCCATGGGCGGGCAGCTGTCCGGCGGCGGGCCGGGCGGCAAAAAGAAAAAGAGCATTTTCCGCTGAACCATGCAGGGCGGCCCCGACGGTCCGCCCTCCTTTTAACGAAAAGGAGTCCGTATGTATCATTTCTTTGCGCCGGACGGAACGGAAAACGACGGCTTTCTTACGATCACGGGGCCCGACGTGAAGCATATTACCCGGGTGCTCCGGCTGGAAGAGGGCGACCGCATCGTCATCAGCGACAATCAGGACCGCAACCGTCTGTGCGAGATCGCAGCCTGCGGCCCTGATTTTGTGCGTGTCCGGATCCTGGAGGAGGAGCTGCCCTCCTCGGAGATGAACCGGCGGGTGATCCTGTTTCAGGGGCTTCCCAAAGGCGACAAAATGGATTATATTATCAGCAGGTCCGTGGAGCTGGGCGCCGCCGGCCTGGTTCCGGTGGAAATGGCCCGCTCCGTGGTGAAGCTGGATCCAAAGAAAAAGGAGAACCGCCGCGAACGCTGGCAGGCCAAGGCGGAAAGCGCCGCCAAACAGTCCGGCCGCGGCGTGATCCCCGAGATCGGCGCCGTCTGCGGGTTTGCGGAAGCGGTCCGGCAGGCGCGGGACCTGGATGTGATCCTCGTGCCGTATGAATCGGCGGAAAAAATGGCATATACCAGGGAAGTGCTGAGCGGGATCCCCGCCGGCGCGTCCGTGGGCATCTTTATCGGTCCGGAAGGCGGTTTTGCGCCCGAAGAGATCGAAAGCCTGGAACAGGCGGGTGGGAAAATCCTGACGCTGGGACCCCGCATCCTCCGGACGGAAGCGGCCGGCGCCGCCGTCCTGGCCATGGCGGCCCTCCTGTGGGAAGATTAAGAACGGAATATAGACGATTATGACGGAAATTTATCTGGACAACGCATCCACCACCCGGCCGTCTCCCGCCGTGCGGGAGGCCATGCTGGCGTGTCTGGAGGAAAATTACGGAAATCCCTCCTCTCTGCACCGGAAGGGCGTGGAGGCGGAGACTGTTTTAAAAAAAGCGCAGAGCAGCGTGGCGGAACTGCTGAAGGCAAAAGAGAAGGAGATCTTCTTTACCTCCGGCGGAACGGAGAGCAATAACTGGGCTGTGCTGGGCGCGGCGCGTGCGCGCAGGCGGCAGGGCCGTCACGTGATCACGTCCGCCGTGGAGCATCCCTCCGTCAGCGCGCCGATGGCGCAGCTGAAGGAAGAGGGCTTTGAACTGACCGTGCTGCCGGTGGACAGCCGGGGCCTGATCGATCCGGATGATCTGAAGGCCGCGCTGCGTCCCGATACGGTGCTGGTCAGCCTGATGGCGGTCAACAACGAACTCGGCAGCATCGAGCCCATTGAAGCCTGCGGAGAAGTGCTCCGGCGCCACGGCGGCATAACCGCCTTTCACGTCGATGCGGTGCAGGCGTTCGGCAAGCTGCCTCTAAGCCCGAAGAACTGGGGCGTGGACCTTCTGACAGGCAGCGCTCACAAGATCCACGGGCCCAAGGGCTGCGGTTTTCTGTATATCGCAGAGGGCACACGGATCCTGCCGCTTGTATTCGGCGGCGGACAGAAGAAGGAACTGCGCTCCGGAACGGAAAATATGCCCGGCATCGCCGGACTGGGCGCGGCGGCCGCGGAAGCGCTGCAGCATTTCGGAAGCAACCGGGCGGCGCTCTACGAACTGCGT
>CADBQE010000089.1 GCA_902796695.1 uncultured Lachnospiraceae bacterium | reverse complement strand
TTCTGATTTGTAGCAGATTTTGCCTGTTTCGTCAAGGCAGCCCCGTCCGTTGCCGACGGTTCCGCTGTCCCGCCGCGGCCGGTGCGCCCTTTTGTCATTTACCGAACTCTATCGTCACATTGCCGTCTTCATCCAGCTTCAGATGCATCGGCCGGATGTATTTTTTCCGGAAGTTTTCGGCCTCCGGCTCCGTCATCGTCGCTCTGGCTTTCGCGAGGGCACGGCCGAATACCTCTTCCACATTGAACGAAAGCGGTTCCAGCTCCCGCTGCATTTCCCGCAGAATGGTTATGATTTTCAGCTCACTGTCGTCGCCGGTGTAGAAATCGTTCATGTGGCAGTACCGGATCTGGTTCCCGCTCAGCTTCTCCTTCAGGCCGAAGCTGCTCTTTTCTTTTTCCAGAACGACCAGGAATCTCGCGTCCGGCATCGCCTCGATCAGCGCGTAGTAATCCGAATCGCTCGACACCAGCACGAAGGAATCCACGTTGTTTTTATAGTGCTCGCGGGACGCCTCCGCCGTAAGTCTGACATCCACCAGCGACTTATTGGACAGGACCCGTTCGATCATGATGTGCGTCACTTCTATGCTCGTGCGGTTTTCAAAATACCGCCAGGCCAGCGACGCGTTCACGTCGTCGATCAGGATGATCTTATTGATCTTCTTCGCGGTTTCCTCGTCGATCGCCTTCAGCGTGGCGCTGAACCGGTACGGATCCACGTTTTCGCAGTCGATAATGATAACGGTTTTCGCGCCTTCGCTGATGAAGTTTCTGATGGATTCCTTGGTTTCCCCCGTCGCGTCGGAGACTTTGCTCCTGTCGTCAAAGGAGTCCTTGTTCTGTTCATACAGGATCTTGACGAACTTCAGGTCCGTATACAGGATATTTCCCTCGTCCGCCGGATTCCAGTTGATATACTGCTGATAGGGATAATACCGCATCTGTTTGTAATACAGGTCCGAGGCCGCTATGCTTCCCGCCTGTCTGGTTCCGTCCGGCATGACGATCATGTTTTTGATATATTTCCACTCGATCCAGTCCGGGAACAGCGGCTGGCACGCGTCGACCCGTTCCACGATATACTGATTGACCGCCATGATATATTCGCCCGGGCCCCGGAAGCGCGGGTTGAATACCGTGATCCCGTCTTCCTGCAGCGCGTCCATGGCCTCTCCCGGAAATTCTTCTATGCGGGTCGTCGGCTCTCCCTGCCCCATTTTCAGGCGGATCGCCTTAAAGTGCCGCATGAGCATTCCGCGCATGACGCACAGATTGCGCAGGATCCTGGCTCTTTTGTCCTGTTCCGCTTTTTCGTATACCGACAGCAGCAGCGGTTCTTTATCATTTTCGAATATGCTTTTCCGTATCCCGATCAGGTAGCCGAACAGGGATGTCAGTTCGTGTTTGTCTCCGTAAATACTGTATTTTTCTTCTGTTTCCATTGTTCTCTCCTTTCTTTATTTCTGTTTTCCCTTCCGGGCATCCGGTCCCCTGGGAGGGTTTGATTTTTATTATAGCACAGAACCCCCGGGGAATCCAACGTCCCGCGTGTTCCGTGCGGATCCGCCAGGCCGCGGGCCTCTCAAAATCACCGTTTGTTCACACTTCGTTCCTTTTTTCTTCACGGTCTGCCTTTATCATAACGACAGATCAGAAAAGGAGGGAGCTTCCATGAACATTCTGCTGGCTGATCCGGACCGGTATATCCTGCTGTGCTGTTCCCGGCTCCTGGAACAGGAAGGATATACCGTTGCAACAGCTTTCGACGCTGCCGAGCTCTTTCGTCTGTGGGACGAGACCCGCCCGGATCTCGTGATTCTGGACACGAACCTGCCGCAGCTGAATCCGGACAAATGGAAGCAGCGCGCCGCCGGTGAGCGCACGCCCCTGCTGGTGCTGGGCACGCGCCGCAGCCTTCCCGCGGGCCCAGGTCAGGCGGCGTTCTCCTATCTGGCCTTCCCCTTTATGCCGGATGAGTTTCTGGAGCGGACCGCCGGGCTCCTGCAGGCGGAACAGAGCAGTGAGGTGACATCTTATGAATAAAGCACGCAGAAAATTTGTTTTATACGCCATGCTGTCCGTATTGGTTCTGCTGAGCGTCCTGCTGGGTGTGATCAACGGAACCAACTACACGATGGCCGCCGAGGACGCCGACCGGCTGACGCTGGCGCTGTCGCAGAATCAGGGCATGTTCCGGCAGCAGGACGGCGGACAGCCCGGCAGGGACGTTACTCCGGAGCAGGGGCAGCAGCCCGGTGCGGTGTTTACTCCGGACCAGGGCGGGCAGCAGCCCGGCGGGACATTTACCCCGGAGCAGGGTCAGCAGCCCGGCGGGGATTCCCGTCCCGTGCGGCCCACGGCGCCGGATTCTCCGGATATGCAGGGCAGTCTCCGCTATTTTACCGCCCGTTTTGATGCGGACGGGACCGGGACGCTGACCGCTTACCGGATCCTGGCCGTTTCGGAAGAGGAAGCCTTAAGCTGGGCCGCCTCCCTGCAGCGGGAAAGCACGGGCTGGACCCGCGGCGATTATCGCTACCGCGTCTGGCAGGACGGTGATGCCGTCATGGTGACCGTCATTGACCAGAGCCGGGAGCTGACCGCTTCCCGCCGCATCCTGATCATCTCGCTCTGCGGCCTGGGGCTGGGGCTGCTCGCCAGCTTCCTGTTCCTGCATCTGATCGGCAAACGGCTCTTTGCTCCGTTAGAAGAGGCAGATCGCAAGCAGAAGCAGTTTATTGCGGAAGCCGAGAAGGAATTCAAGATCCCGCTCACGGTGATCGGCGGCGCCGCGGAACTGATCGAGCGCGAGCACGGTCCTTCGGAATACACGGCTTCCATCAACCGTCAGGTCCGGAAAATGACCGGCCTGGTAGGTGATCTGGGCAATCTTGCCATCTTTGACGAGGAAAAAGTCCCGGTCGATCTTTCCGCGGTCCTCACGGAGCTTGCCGAACGGTACAGCCCCCGTTTTACGGAGAAGGGCATGCGCCTGACGGTGCAGATCACGCCCGGCATCACCGTCACCGGCAGCGAAGAGTTGCTGCGGCGCATCGGGGAGGAGCTGCTGGAGAACGCGCTGAAATTCGCCGGCCCGGAAACGGTGCTCACGCTCAGCCGTGAAGGGGAGCGCATCCGCCTCACGAGCGTGAACGACGCCCTCCTGCCGGACGGCAATTACGAAAACGCCTTCGACCGTTTTACCCGCCTCTCCAATGCGGAAGGCATTCCCGGCGCCGGACTGGGCCTGGCCTTTGTCAGAGATGCGGTCCGGACCGTAAAAGGGCGGGCATCCGCCCGGGCGGAAGCAGGAAAATTCATCCTGCAGCTGTCCTTATAAAGGGGGTGAGCCCATGCCGAACGAAGCCGGCCCGATCGTCGTCATGAAACGGCGCGAACTGAAATATCTCCTGGATCCGCAGCAGAAAGCCTTTCTGCTGGAACGGCTCCGGGGGCATATGGAAGCGGATCACTACGGCCTGACCTCCATCGCTTCCCTCTACTATGATACGCCGGACTACCGGCTGATCCGCACCAGTCTGGAAAAGCCGCCCTTTAAAGAGAAGATCCGCCTGCGCTCCTACGGCCTGGCCACCGATGAGTCTCCGGTCTTCCTGGAGCTTAAGCGCAAGGCGAACAAAACCGTTTACAAACGGCGCGTCCAGACCACGATTCCCCTGGTCCGCCGGTTCTTCGACCGGGAAGGGGACATCTGCGGCGGCGGGCAGATCAATCACGAGATCACCTATTTCCGGGATTTTTACCGGAACCTGGTCCCCGCCTGCCTGATCATTTACGACCGCACCGCCTATGCCGAAACAGACGGCGATCTGCGGCTCACCATAGATGACGCCCCGCGCTACCGCATGCAGCAGCTGGACCTGAAGACCTCCCTGGACGGGACGCTTCTTCTGCCGGAAGGGCAGTCCATCCTGGAGATCAAAGTCCAGCAGGCCATGCCCCTGTGGCTGGCCCGGGCCCTGTCCGACGGCGGCATCCGCCCGGCCAGCTTTTCCAAATACGGGACGGCCTACAGCCGCCATATTCTGAAACACGCCTGAATCCGAGCAGGCTTCCGGCCGCTCTCCGCAAGAAAGGATAACCATCATGTTTGACTCCGTATATTCCGCCATCGTTACCCCCGCTCAGTTCTTCCTGATGGCCGGCTCCGCGCTGGCCGCCGGCCTGCTCTTTGCCTGGATCATGAGCTTCCGGGTCCGTTCCAGCAACCGCTTCTTCTTTGTGACCGCGATCCTGCCCTTCGTGGTCGCCGCCGTGATCACCTTTGTCAACGGCAACATCGGCGCCGGCGTCGCCATCGGCGGGGCCTTCGGCCTCATCCGCTTCCGCTCCGCGCAGGGCTCGTCCGACGAACTGGCCAGCATCCTGATCGCCATGGGCTCCGGCATCGCCTTCGGCATGGGTTATATCGGCTACGGCGTCACCATCCTGCTGGGCATGGCCGTCATCTACAGCCTGGTCTCCCTGCTGCCGCTCTTTGAGCACCGCGAGCGCTCCCCGGAAATGATGCTGAAAGTCACCATCCCCGAATCCCTGGACTACACCGACGTCTTCGACGACAGCTTCGCCCACTACTGCCAGAGCGTGCGGAAAGCCGGCGTCAAAACCACCGGCATGGGCTCCCTCTTCCGCCTCTCCTTCCGCATCCGCCTCAAAGACGCCTCCGAAGAAAAGCCCTTCCTCGACGAGCTCCGCACCAAAAACGGCAACCTTGAGATCCAGCTCCTCCCCTACACCGAAACCACGCCTCAGCTGTAAAACCTGACAGGGGGACGGTTCCTTTGTCAGATTTTCTGACAGGGGGACGGTTCCTTTGTCAGATTTTCCGACAAAGTCCGCCGCCCCCTCCGGTTTTCCCGCTGGACTTTTCCGGCCGGATATATTATCCTTGAAGAGACAATACGGAAAGGACTTGGATCCCATGAACGTTATCGACCGTTTTTTATCTTATGTGGCATTTGACACCACTTCGGACGAG
>CADBQE010000088.1 GCA_902796695.1 uncultured Lachnospiraceae bacterium | reverse complement strand
TCCGACATCGAAAAGATGATCGAAGAGGCCGATGCGGTCCTGACGGCACAGGCCACCGGCGTGCGCCGGTTCAGTAAGGAAGATACGCTGACGGAAGTGACCGTTACCCGGATCTGGAAGGACTATCCGGATCTGTATGTCGGAAAGACGCTGCAGATCCTCGAACCGGTTTATCTGAACAATTATCCCGGCAACTTCTATATAGCGCTGCGGACGCCCTGCAATCTCATGCAGGAAGGGCAGTCCTATATTCTGTTTCTGAATTTCGACCGGAAACCGGAAGGATACCGCTAGTCTGAATCCGAGCGGAGCCGTTTTCTGGTAACCCGCGGCGGGGCCGGTCTGTTTCCCGATCGGAACGAGATCCGGTACCGGATCGTCGATCCGAAGATGGAAAGCTCGAAATGGTCCTGCCGGGAGCTGGAAAACTACGACTGCTTCTTTGCCGATGAGGAAAGCGCCCGAAAGTACGAACAGACGGTCCGGGATCTGCGGGAGCTTATACTTCCAGCCGTTTCATCGCCGGCGCAAGGATCTTAGAGAGCGCCGCGGCCGCCGCTACTTTGATGCCGTCCCAGGGCAGGAAGATCAGCATGCCGTTGGTAATGATATAGGAGGCCGGCAGGTTTTTGGCCAGATGCACATTCAGGACCCAGGCCATGTAGGGCAGGCCGATCGCATAGATCGCGGCCAGGCCGGCAATGCAGGCCAGCACCGTGCGCAGGACCGAAGGCTTTCCGGACCGGGCGATCCAGCCCGTGACAGCCGCGCCGGCGATATAGCCCACCAGAAAGCCGAAACTCGGCTGGAAGACATAGCCGAAGCCGCCTCCGCCGGTAAAGATCGGCACGCCGATCAGGCCCAGCAGCACATAGACCAACTGGGAAAGCGCGCCGCGTCCGGGGCCCAGCAGGATGCCGGCCAGAAATACGAACAGGATCTGCAACGTGAACGCGACGGTCGCCGTGGGGATCTTGATGAACGCGCCGACGGCGGTCAGGGCCACAAACAGGGCTGTTAATACCAGGTAGTAAACTTGATTCTTCTTCAAGGGGATTCCCTCCTTCATGAATTGTAAACCAATTTTTCTTGCAGGTTTACAATAATCCGTCCGTCAACCGATGTCAAGAACCTGTTTACATTTTTCTCTTTTTTTTGTACAATCAAGGCACTATGAAAGAACAAATCCTTGCATTGCTGCATCAGCATATCGGTCAATACCTTTCCGGCGCCGTCATCAGCCGGCAGCTGGGCGTTTCGCGTGCCGCCGTATGGAAATCCGTACAGGCGCTGCAGAATGAGGGCTGGGAGATCGAAGCCGTCACCCGTCTGGGCTACCGGCTGATCGCGGCTCCGGACCGCCTCACCCCGGGCAATATCCTGCCCTTCCTGAAGCGGGATCACCGGGACAGCTTATTCTGCTACCCCACCATCACATCCACCAACGACCGCGCCAAGACCCTTTCCGTGCCGGACCGCCGTCAGAACTACTATCTGGCCGCGGAAGAACAGACCGGAGGCCGCGGCCGCCGCGGGCGCAGTTTTTATTCTCCCGCCGGCCAGGGCCTGTATCTGACCGGCCTGTACTTTCCGGACATCTCTCCGTTACGCGCCTCCCGCTTTACCGCCTACATCGCCGTGGCCATCTGCCGCGCCGTGGAAGAAGTCTGCGGCTTCGCGCCGGGGATCAAATGGCCCAATGACATCCTGTGGGAAGGGAAAAAGCTCTGCGGCATTCTGACCGAGATGGCGCTGGAAAGCGAAAGCGGCGCCATCCAGTATATGATCACCGGCATGGGCATCAATATTGCCCAGGATCCGGAGGATTTTCCGGAGGATATCCGGGATCTGGCGGGCAGCCTGAAAATGGCCTGCGGGAAAACGCCGCGCCGCGATACGCTCTGCGCCGCCCTGATCAATGCCCTGGACGACGTCTATGACGCCTTCCTTTCCGAGGATCCCTCCGTTCTGGAATACTACGAAGCGCACTGCGTCACGCTGGGCCATGCCGTCACGATCATTATCGGAGATCAGCATATTCCGGCGTTTGCCGAAGCGCTGTCGGATGATTTCGGCCTGACCGTCCGGTACGAAGACGGCCGGCGCGAGACCGTCTACGCGGGCGAAGTGTCGCTGCGCAGCCGGGAGGCATAAGCATGAGTCACGGCAGGTCGGGGAAGAAGGCCGGATCCGGCAAAGCGAAAGCCCGGCGGCGGAAGCTGAAGAGCTACCGCCGGGCCGTGAACCGCGCCTCCTACAATACGGTTCTGTATGAAGCCCGCGTAAAAAGCGGCCTGAACCGCCTGAAGTTTGCGAAGGCCGCCGGCGTCTCCTTCTTTTATTACTGCCTGATCGAATCCGGATATCTCAAGCCCCGCCCCAAAACCCTGGCCAGACTCTCCGCCTTCTGCGGCGAGGACTTCGAACACATCTGCGAGGGCATTTCTTCCTATCCGGAGGACCTCCCCGAAAAGGAGCGGCTCAAAATCACCGTCTGGTTCTTTAACCTGATGGGCTCCGTCTATTTCCGGGCCTTTCTGGCCCTTCTGTTTTTTGCCTCTCTGGGCTGCCTGTCTTTCGGATACCACGAATATACCCAGAGCGTCGAATCTCCCATGGCCCGCGCCCCCTACTCGCTGAAGACTCTGATGCAGGCCGTCCGCACCCAGGGAACCATGACCCTTTCGCCCGGCGGCACCGTCTTCCGCTATGAGGCGTGCCGGATGGAGGGAAACGACAAAATGATCTCCATCAAGGCGGACAGCGACGATTCTTTCCCTTACAACGTCGATTTTGTGATCCATTACTGGTCCGACCAGGGCCGGCTTTCCTATCACGTTTCTCTGATCGAAAACGCCCCCGATACCATCTCGGTCGGCTGGACCGACTATTCCACCATGCAGGCCTACGAAGCCCTGATCGACTTATGCGGCGGGGCCCCCGTGCTGAAAAACCTGCGCAGCCGCATCAGCGCGGTGCAGGATCAGGATCTGATCGAAAACCTGCATGCCATTATGCTGCAGCATGTGGATACATTCTATACGGATATGGAGTCCCTGGTCGAGGACCGTCTCGATCTGAATTTCGATATGCAGCTGCTCCTGCGCGCCGCCTGCCAGGCGGCTTCGCGCTATCAGTCCGTTTTCTACCGGTCCGTCATCTTTCTGATTGCCGGCGGATGCCTGGCGCTGTTTTTGCTGTTCTGCCTGATCTACTGCCTGATCTACGGCACGAAAAACGGCGTCGTGCGCCGGCCGATGACCAACAGCAACCTGGTCCGCTACGCCAGGCACGCGGAGCCGCGCACCGACTGCCGCCTCACGCCGTTTCTGCCGGAGACCGTCCTGTCCTTGACCGGCAGCACGATCCTGCTGCTCTCCTCCGCCCGGATCCTGAACTATGCCATTGTTTTTTCCGGATCCGCCACGCTGGATCTGAGCACGGTGCGCGTCATGAATACGCAGTTCATGAACTATTTTTACCTGGGCATGTTTCTGCTGTATTTCCTGGATTTCGATACGTTTCTGGACGACATCCGCGTCATGGGCCGCATCTTCCTGTACCTGTTCCTCTATCTGGGGCTGTTCGCGCTGGAATTTGCCGTGATGTCCTATCTGAGCGCCGTCAATTCCCCGGTGTTCAATCTGGCCGCGGGCTTTACCCCGCCCAATATGTTCGGCACGATCTGTCTGTATTTCGTGATCATGCTGTTCCTCTTCTTTACGCCGCGCTTTATCAAAACAAAGAGGCGGCTGATCGTGTACCGCCTGTGTTCGCTGATCCCGGTGCTGATCATCTTCGGGACCCATTTCATCTCCAAATGGTCCGACCTGTTTTTCGAGGAGGAGCTTCCTCTGTGGCTCCGGCTGATGCTGAACGAGGAAAAGATCGCCTTCTCCGTACTCTGCGTCGGCTATCTTTACCTGCTCTATTTCCTGCGGCTCTTCTATGAGCACCGCTACGGAACCGACAGCGCGCAGAAGATCTTCAACGGGAACCGGTTTATCTGGGTCAAAAACGGCCTCTCCTGCCTGCTAATCTTCCTGATCGTCGCGGTCAACCAGCTGCTGGGCTTAAGCTCCCGGGCGCTGGATTTCGGCTGGGGGCAGACAACGGACCTGCTGCTGCTCGTTCCTCTCATCCTGTTCTATCATCCGCACAAGGGACCGCGGAACCGGGCCGTGGATGCTTTTACGATGGCCTATTACCTGTTTGCCCTGTCCTACGGCTATTTCTGGGCCGTCGTTATGATTCTGGCGGGAGGTCTGTGATGAAAAGAATGAAGCACAACCGCACACACCCGTTCCGCCCGGCCGCGCTGCTCTCCCTGCTCCTGGCCTGCTGCCTGCTGCTGACTTCCTGCGCTCAGGGCGGCGTACGCCGGATCACGTTCCGCTATCAGAGCGGCACGCAGGACGAAGACAGCTTTCTGTATTACTCGGACAGCTTTTTCCGGCATCCGTCCACGGAATACGACCCGTCGCTGGCTACGGCTTCCCTTTCCTTTGCCATGGCCAGTTTTGCTTCCATCGATAATATTTCCTACGAACACCGTTATGTCAACAGCGAACGCGTTCTGCTGAAGCTGGGATTCCGGGATATCGAAGCCAATTCGGATTACCACGACAAGCCCGATACCGATACGTTCGGCGTCCTGATCGGAAGCAAAAAACTGGACGGAGCCACGCTGCTGGCCGTGGGCCTGCGCGGCGCCAATTACGAAAGCGAGTGGGCCTCCAATTTTACCGTGGGAAGGGACGACACGGAAGGACGGTATCACCAGGGGTTCTACGAAGCCAGTGAGATCATCCTGCAGACGATCCGGGCTTATGTGCAGGACCGGGAGCTGACCGGCCGTCTGAAGATCTGGATCAGCGGCTATTCCCGCGCCGGTGCGGCCTGCAACGTGGCCTGCGGCCGGCTGGATGAATTTATCCGGGACGGAGAATCCTATCTGGGCGAAAACGTGCAGCTGGCCAAAGAAGACCTCTACGCCTACTGCTTCGAAGCGCCGCGCGGCGTATATTTTGAGGAGGACCGCTATCCCAAGAGCGACACGTTCAGCAACATTTTCTGCATCATCAACCCCAACGACCCGGTTCCCAAGGCCGTTATGGAAGCGATGGGCTTTACGCGCTTCGGCCGGGAGATACTGCTGCCCACCACGCTCAGCGACCTGCATTTTGCCGATTCCCTGGCGGAGATCAGCCGCCAGTACGGGCAGCTGCGCTCCTTCGGCGACTGGGGCACCTACCGGATCTCGGACTTTATCATCCCCAGCGCCGATGCAAACGGCATGTTTTCCTTAACGCCCAGCCGCAGCGTCCTTCACTGGACGCCCGCCCAGTATATGGACGAACTGCTCAATTCCTGGGCCGACCTCGGCATCGGAAGCCGCGATTATTTTGTCGATACGATGCAGCGGGGCCTGCGCGACCTCTTTCATCTGGTCTATCTGCGAAAAAACACCTCCGCTTCGCTGAAGGATATCGGCCTGCAGTTCGTCCGGGAGCTGCTTATGACGGATGAGGCCTCCGTCCTGATCGACGACCTGATCCACAACCGCCCCCGCCTGAAGATGGACGCCACGCCCATTATCCTCCGGGCGCTGGACCGGATGGGCCTGACCACTTCGCTGGACAATATGACGGCCACCTTCCTGCAGATGATCAACACCCTGCTTTACACGATCCGGATAAAGCCGCACCTGCTCGCGCCCCTGCTGTCGATCGAAAACCTGAAGATCCTGGCCGGCGCGCACTATCCGGAACTGTGCCTGGCGTATATGCGGTCCATGGACCCGTATTATACGGACACGCCCGTGACGGCCCCGCTGGACGGAAAATATTATGTACTCACCGCCCCTCCCGGTACGGATGTCCGCGTAACGCAGGACGCCCGGGTCATTGCCGCCGCCGAAAACGGTCTGCCGCAGGAAACGGAATATCCCGTCCCCTACGGGCTGTGGGACGGCGCCCTGCGGTTCATTCTGCCGGCCCATGAATCCTATACGGTCACCGTTTCCTCCGACCGGGATATCACGCTGCGCCTGATGGATCCGGGCATGCTGCGGGAAACGGAGCTAAGCCCCGTTCTGACGCAGACCGCGGAGGGATATCGGTTCGACATCAGCCCCGCCGGATAAAAAAAGACGGCCGACGGCCGTCTGAAAGCGGAGTCCGGACTCAAACAACCGGCTCCATATATTTTCTGAAATCGATCGGCGCGGTCAGCGCGTGTTCCGACCTGTCCAGGACGGCTCTCACGGCAGCCCGGTCGTCTCCCGCCTCCTTCAGGGCCTGCACTTCCGTATACCACAGCGGCTTCAGGCAGCGGTACAGCATCAGTACCGTGTCTTTTTCGAGTTCCGAGAAGCGGTAGGATTCCGCAGCGATCCGAAGCGCTTCGCAGATTCCGGAAACGCTGACGTTTTCCCGGATCAGATAGTTGAGGAACACGTCGCGGCCGCACAGGTTGAAGTCATAGACGCCGACAAACCTGTTCCCGCTGTCCAGCAGGATATTCGACGCGTTCAGGTCGGCCTGGAACACGGAGGTCGGAAGATTTCCGTAAACTATCTCCAGCGTGGCTCTGTTTTCTGTCCAAAGCTGCCAGATCCTGCCGGTCTGTTCCGCGAACTCAGCGGGCAGCGTGTCCGCGTATTCCTTCCAGTTCAGCGCGTTTTCCAGCACCTCATCGGTTTTGTCACTGGGGCAGAACGTCTCGAACAGGCAGTAGGCCGAGGGATAGTCCGTGTAATCCAGATGCAGGGCGGCGACCCGCGCCGTCATCCGCCAGATATCCCGCTTACAGCTGTCATACAGGGCCGTATTCCGGCCGAAATCCTCCGAAAACCTGTCCTCGGCGCAGCGGAGCGCTGTGTATTCCTCCGCGTAAGCCGCGCATCTGTGCCCGCGAAAGGCGACGACCGGGAAGCCGCCGGATTTATCCCGGTAAATCTCCGGGCAGAAATAACCAAGCTTGCGGTACTCTTCGACGGTTCTCTGCCAGACGGCGATCTTCTCCGGAAAGGTGAAATCATTGTCGGCCAGCTTCAGAACATACCGTGCGCCCGTGTCCGTTTCCGCAATAAAAGTGATCCGGAAATCCGCGTCGTCCCGGCTGGTATCGATCGTTCGGACCGAGACGGGCGTTTCGTCAAAAAACAGGGAAAAAACAGACAGGAAATCCTCATCCGGCTTCAATTTTCCGATTCCTCTTTTCTCTTGTAATATTCATGCACCAGGCTGCGGTACCCCAGACGTTTCAGGTCCTCGTACCGCACGTTGTAGCGCGCTTTGGTGTGTTTTCCGCTGAGCAGGAAGCGCAGGCAGTCCTGGGCGTAGCGGTCGACGGTCCGCAGGCTCTCGGCCGTATCGATCACGGGGAAAAACCAGTGGCTCCAGCTGAGTTCGCTGTCGCCGGGACTTTCGAACAGTTTGCGGTTGAACACGCGGATGAACGCCTTGGCGGCTTTTTCCGGTTCCAGGCCGTTCCGTTCCTGCCAGCGCTTTAACGCCCGCGTCTTGCGGCGCATTTTGGCCTTCATTTTCCGCAGGGAGACCGGGGCGATGTCCATCACGCCGTTCCGGCAGCTAACGCCCAGAAAGATCCAGCCGTCCTCCGGTGCGAAAAGCGTCTCCTTGGCCGGATTGAGGCGCAGGCCTTTTTCCTCAAGGAACGACCGGATGAACGCCGCATGCTCTTCCCCCTCTTCCCGGGTCCCGGTGAACAGGATGATATCGTCGGAATAGCGGGCATAGGGGACGTCCAGCGCCGCGAAGTGCGCGTCCAGATCCTTCAGGTACAGATTGGCATAGAAGGATGCCTGCGGCGTGCCCGCCATGATCCCTTTCCGTTCTTCGATGATCCGCTTCCCGTCCCGCACCCGGGGCTCGGCCAGCAGGCTGCTGAGGAACTCGTACAGGGTTTCATCTTCTCCCACCGCTTTCTTCAGTTCCGGCAGAAAGCGCTCCACGGGCAGGGAATTGAAATAGTCGCTGATGTCCGCCTTGTAGGCCCAGCAGCGGCGGCCGCGCAGCTTCCGCTGCAGCATGCGCACCGCGTCCTTGGCCGACCGGCCCGGACGGAACGAATACAGGCCGCGGCTGAACAGACCGTCGAATTCCCGCAGCAGCAGGTAGGTCAGCAGCTTGAGGACGATATTTTCCGGACGGGGATAGATATAGACCGTCCGCTTTTTCTGCGAATACTGCTTGCTGATGACCGCCTTGCGGGGCAGCGGGAAGGGCTCCCCCCGCCTGATGCTTTCGCAGACGGGAAGATAGGCCTGCTCATCGATGAAGGTCCGCAGTTCTTTCGCGAAATCCTTCGGGCAGGCCAGCGATGTTTTGTATTCATAAAATCTCTCCCAGACCGAAGGGTCCGGGAGGCGGTCCAGCAGCGGCATGGCGTCCTCATTCCACAGAAAAAGCGGAAAGAGAAATCATTAAATCCAAGAAAATTCTTGGATGTACGGGACCGTACCGGGACCGGCTGCCTGAGAAGCCGTATCAAAGGTCCCGGCCGGGTCCGCCCCAGGCGCAGCGCGTTCTCTTTCCGCCAAAAAGGAGCGGGGCGGCAGAGCCTCCCCTTTGCTCCGTTTTTGATTTCCTCCGCAGCGGGTCAGCTTTCGCCGGCCATTGCCTTTCTGATGCGTTCCGCGACGTAGGCGCGGGTGTTCCACCAGCCCTCGTGGTCGTGATAGAGCCGGACGTAAGGCGTTCCGTTCATCCGGCAGGTTTTGCGCAGCAGGTTCCGTACGGAACTGCTGTTCAGGACTTCCAGGACCAGCGCTTTTTCGTCTCCCTGATACAGCGTAAAGACCGCGCCGCGTCCGCTGGGGATCATCTCCTTCTCCGCCCGGTAGGCGGGGAAATCCTCCCGCAGGATCTTTTCAAAGTAGTCCGTGTAAGGTCCGGGATAATTGAACTGGTTCTCTTCCAACGGCATCGTGGGGCCCCACGAATTGCCGGGGACAGTTACTTCCGCATCTCCGGTGCTGACCGGGGAAGCGGCACCTGTTTCCGGAGGTTTGTTTTCCGGCTTTTTCTCGTCCGACGCGATCTCGGAAAGTGCTTTTTCCGCTTCTTTGGCTACGTCATTGGCCAGTTTCATGATTTTTGACAATAAGCCCATCGTTCCGACCTCCTTTTGTGCAATATTATAGAATGTCTGTCATAAATTGTCTACTGCAATTTGCTATCTTCTGTGCTGTTTTAAAAATTTTTCCAGCGCGGACATCGCTTTTTCCAGTTCTTCCGGCCGCGGCAGCATGACAATACGGAAG
Organism: uncultured Lachnospiraceae bacterium; assembly: GCA_902796695.1. Lineage (GTDB taxonomy): Bacteria > Bacillota > Clostridia > Lachnospirales > Lachnospiraceae > UBA6987. Next base: position 1,454 of record CADBQE010000088.1, on the reverse strand, counting down.
CGCAGGTCTTCATGCCAGTCAAATCCGGGTCCGGGGATCACGAGGACGTGGCAGTCATGCAGGAAGCGCATGCAGAAATCGCCGGCGTCCGTAAAGTCGAACCGGGCGCGGTCCAGGCCGGGGAACAGGTAAAAGGCCACATCGTTCTTTTCGTAAACGGCGCCGTCTATGCGGTCCAGTCCTTTCAGGACGGCGCTTCGCTGTTCGTACAGGCGTCCGCCGGGCACCAGCATTTCCCGGGTGGAGGCGCTGTCTTCCAGTGCGGCCGGAATCACCAGCTGTGTGAGCGCGTTGCCGCACAGCCGCATGGCGGCCAGCTTCATCACGCCGGCCCTGACCTCCTGCAGTTCATTGTCCGGATCGCTGAAGACCATCCAGCCGCAGCGGAAGCCGCAGATGATGTGGCTTTTGGAAAGCCCGTTGAAGGTCACGCAGGGCAGATCCGGCGCCAGCGCGGCGAAGGATTCATGGGTCAGGCCGTCCATGACCAGGCGGTCATAGATCTCATCCGCCAGCACGACCAGATGATGGCGCCGGGCCAGCTCCGCGATCCCCAGCAGGGTCTCCCGGCTGTATAAAGCGCCGGTAGGGTTGTTGGGATTGATCACCAGAACCGCTTTCGTGCGGGGCGTGATCTTCCGCTCCATATCCGCAAGGTCGGGATTCCAGTGGTTCGCCGGGTCACAGCGGTAAAACACCGGGACGCCGCCGCACAGGTAGGCATTGTTGCTCCACAGCGAGTAGCAGGGGGACGGCAGCAGGATCTCATCGCCGCTTCCGATCAGGGCTTCCATCAGCATGGAGGCCATCTCGCTTACTCCGTTGCCGATGAAGACATCGTCCGGGCGAACGCCCTTCAGGCCCCGGCCGGCATGATAGGCACTGATGGCGTTCCGAGCCGCCGGCATGCCTTTTACATCGCAGTAAGGCACCGCCTCATCGATCTGCCGCGTCAGCGCGCCCCGCACGGATTCCGGCAGCGCAAAGCCGAACCGCGCCGGATTCCCGGTATTGAGCTTCAAAACAGGAGTTCCCGCTGCTTCCATGCGCAGCGCTTCCTGGTACAGCGGTCCCCGGATATCGGAGTGAACATTGCTTAATCTTTCAGAACAGGTGATCATGATACTGCCTCCCGGAGCGATTTTCTCTGCGGGTTAATATTTGCAGGAAAAGTGCTTGTCCGGCATTATATAATAAATTTTTACGCAGTTCAAGATGATTTTCTTCAGTTTCTCGACACGCGTGTTATTTTTTATCGTCCGGCGGAGCATTAAAACGGGCCGATCACAGATCGGCCCCTACGATAAACAGAGATGGGGGTTCATGACGGGCCGATCACAGATTGGCCCCTACGATAAACAGAGACGGGGGTTCATGACGGGCCGATCACAGATCGGCCCCTACGATAAACGGAGATGGCGGTTCATGACGGGCCGATCACAGATCGGCCCCTA
>CADBQE010000087.1 GCA_902796695.1 uncultured Lachnospiraceae bacterium | reverse complement strand
GCGGTCGTGCCGCGGTGCAGGGCTTCCTTCAGCGCCAGGACCGGGCCCGCGGCTTTCAGGCGCAGGGCTTCCATTTCCTCGCGCTCGGACAGCGCGGATTCTTCGTATACGTGCGGATCTTCGCCGGCCCGCTTTTTGCGCAGGCGGTAAAACGGCTCCGCAAAGGCTTTGCCGCGGCGGATGCCCGCGGCCAGCAGATAGTTTTCAAATCGGTCGCATTCTTCCCGGGTCAGCGGGCTGAGCGGGTTTTTCAAAAGGCGCAGCATGCCTTCCCGCGGCAGGCCGTCCCGGACCGTTTCCAGCGCGTCCAGCACCAGACGGATCAGGGGATGCTGCTGCAGCGGTTCGCGGCGGTCCGTGAAAAACGGGATCTGCCGTTCGGACAGTTCCCGCTTCAGCAGCGGAGCATATAAGGACAGATCACTGACCGTGACCGCGATATCACGCCACCGCAGATGCTCCGCGGCCGCCAGATGCCGGATCAGCCGGGCGGCCAGGGCCGCTTCCTCTTCCGGCGCGGCGCAGGCAGTCATGCGGATCCGCTCCGGTCTGCCGGGCCAGGGCTTCTCCGGCGGCTGACGGAACAGATGCTCGCGCAGGAAAGTCAGTTCGGGATCCCGCGGATATTCCTGCTCCGGATAGCGGATCACGGTCCTTAATCCCGCCGTTTCGGCGCACTGCCGCAGCCGCCTGATCGTTCCGCGGCTCAGGGCAAACAGCTCGCCTTCCCGGACCGGCGCGTCCGGATCTTCCTCCGGCGGAAGCGTCACCACGGCGCGGATCTGCCCGGCCCGCCGGAAAAGCTCCTCCAGGATCCGGTACTGCACCGCGGTAAATCCGGTATAGCCGTCCAGGTAAAGGCAGTCCGTCCGTCCCACCGTGGAACGGGGCAGGATACGGGAAAAGCGCGGCAGCATCTCTTCCGCCGTCTGTCTGTCTCCCAGCCGTTTCCGGAACGCTTCATAGATCAGCGCCAGGTCGTTTAATTTGAGCCGCAGCAGGTGCGGCAGGTCCTCTTCGGACAGCTCCCGCAGGCGCTCCGGGCCGATATCGTTCATGGTCCATTCCGCGATCAGGCTGCTCAGCCGCTGCACGAAGGCCGGATAGCGGGCCTGCTTTTCATAGACTTCCAGGCGGTTTCGCACATCCCGCACCGCCATGGTCAGGAACAGGATCTTGGCGGTATCGGAGAGGATCACCGCGGACTCGGCGCGCAGTTCCCGGAAAGCCCGGGCCGCCAGGCGGTCAAAGCTCAGGGCTTCTATATTGAGCAGCACATGATCCGGATGCATCTCCGCCAGCTTCTGCTGCGTGGAGAGACAGAACTGCTCCGGTACCAGGACCAGATGGTTCATGTCCGGATGGGCCGCGGCATGGCGGATCACATCCTTCAGCAGCGCCGTGCTCTTGCCGGCCCCGGCATTTCCCAGAATGATCTCCAGACTCATACAATCTCCTTTTCATCCAGCAGAAACTCGGCCAGCACGATATTGCTCACGTCGATCCCTTCGTCCGTCAGGAAGATCCGGCCGCCCTCCTGCGTCAGCAGGCCCTGCCGGTAGAAATCCAGCAGCGTCTTTTCGTAAACGCGGGGGAAGGGGGTGCCGAACCGTTTTTTGAACTCCTCGCGGGAGACGCCGCGGGCCGTCCTGAGCCCCAGGAACATATACTCTTCCATCTGCTCCCGGCGGCTTTCCGGTTTCTGCGCCCGGAAATGCTGATAGGAAGTGCGGGCCGCCTGCCAGTATTCCGCGGCCTCGGCCGGATTGGTGAAGCGCCGGCCTTCCAGGAAGGAAGCGGCCGCACGGCCGAAGCCCAGGTAGTCGCCCATGGTCCAGTACGTCAGGTTGTGGCGGCATTCGAAGCCCGGGCGGGCGTAATTGGAGATCTCATAGCGCGCGTAGCCGCGGCCGGCCAGGAAATCCTTCGTATAATGATACATTTCCCGGTCCAGTTCCTCGCCCGGCAGCGCCAGCCGTCCCAGGCCTTCGCCGTATTTTTCATATAAGGGGGTTCCTTCTTCAATGATCAGAGAATAGGCGGAGATGTGCTCCGGCTCCAGATCCGCGGTCTTTTTCAGACTGTCCTGCCAGGACGCCATGGTCTGGCGCGGGAGCGCGCTCATCAGATCGATATTGATATTGTCAAACCCGGCTTTCCGGGCCAGTTCGTAGCTTTCCAGAAAATCCGTCCAGGTGTGGATGCGGCCCAGGAGCTTTAATTCCTCATCGTGCACGCTCTGCAGGCCCAGGCTCAGGCGGCTGATGCCCGCCCCGCGGTAGATCTTCAGTTTTTCCTCCGTTAAGGTCCCGGGGTTGGCTTCCAGCGTGATCTCGGCCCGCTCCGCGAAATCGAACTGATTCCGCAGCAGGTTCATCAGCTGTTCGATATAAACGGGGGACACGAAAGACGGCGTGCCGCCGCCGAAAAAGACCGTTTCCACGCGGTACAGCGTCGCGATGGCGCTGAAGCTGCGGATCTCTTTCTGCAGGACACGCATATAGTAGGCGATCTCGGCCGCGTCCGCGGGACCGGACGCGAAATCGCAGTAGAGGCATTTCCGGGCGCAGAACGGCACGTGGATATAGACCGATAACGGTTTTTTCTTCTGCAGGGCCATCACCGCACCTCCGGATCAGTCTTCCTGATCCAGCTTCAGCACGCTCATGAAGGCTTTCTGCGGCACTTCCACATTGCCGATCTGGCGCATGCGCTTCTTGCCTTCCTTCTGTTTTTCCAGCAGTTTCTTCTTGCGGGTGAT
>CADBQE010000086.1 GCA_902796695.1 uncultured Lachnospiraceae bacterium | reverse complement strand
TAGGGGCCGCTGTGTCAGTGGCCCGCGGAACGAGGACGTCTACCCTGTCACCAGCGGGCCGATCACAGATCGGCCCCTACGAGGGGAGCCGGGGATGAGAGGAGAGCCCTTTATGACGCAGAACGTATTATCGTAGGGGCCGCTGTGTCAGCAGCCTGCGGAACGAGGACGCCTCCCATCTCACCGGCGGGCCGATCACAGATCGGCCCCTACGGGTAACGCGTGGATAAGAAGAAAGGGCCGATCGCGGATCGGCCCCTACGGTAACGCGTGGATAAAAAGAAAGGGCCGATCGCGGATCGGCCCGGGAAGGGTGTGACGGAGGAGGCGGCGTCTTGTTTATTCTTCTTTGTGCTGCAGGGAGGTGGCGATGTTGATGGCCTGGTCGCTGCAGCGTTCCAGGTTCGTGCACATGTCGGCGAAGATCACGCCGCCCAGCGGGTCGCAGATGCCTTTCATCAGGCGGTCCACATGGTTGGAAACGAAGCGCTCTTCCATTTCGTCCACCTGCTGCTCGATTTCTTCGATCTCGGGCAGGCGGTCAAAGTGCTCGCCCTCAAAGATCTCGATGGCCAGATCCAGCGTTTTCAGGACCGCGTCACGCATGGAGCGCAGCTCCTGTTCGGCATCCGGAGAGAAGGACACTTTCGCGTTCTTCATCTTGCTGCCGAATTCGATGATATTCTCCGCGTAGTCGCTGATTCGTTCGATATTGGCGACCACCAGGACCATGCGGGAGAGCCGGAACACGTCCCGGTCGGAAAGCTGCAGGGAGCGCATTTCCACCAGCTTATCTTCGATCACCTTGTTCAGGTAGTCGACCGTTTCCTCGGTTTCCTCCACTTTGTCAAACAGCGCCTGCTGGGAAGGATCGAAGAAATAGGTCAGCGAGGTGTCCAGATTGTCCCGTGCGATGCGGCCCATGCGGGCCACTTCCAGAGAGGCCTGGCGCATGGCGACCGCCGGAATGCTGCGGGGCCCCACATAGGCCAGATACTTCAGGCGGCGCTCCTCCAGCGCCTGCTGTTCCGCCGGCAGCAGCGGAAGCGTCTTCTGAGACAGGCGGACCAGCATCGAGGAGAACGGTGCGATCACAAGCACTGCGAAGATGGCAAAAATAGTATGCGTATTCGCGACCTGACGCGCGACGTCGTTCGGAGACAGGCTCCGGATCCAGTCCGTCACGACCGGGAATATCAGCACGATCACGGTCAGCAGCGCGGCACGGAGCAGGTTGAAATACAGATTCAGCAGAGCCGTCCGCTTGCCGTTGCGTCCCGTGGTCAGGGATGCCAGCAGGTTGGGCGTTACGGAGCCGATCGCGGCGCCGATGATCAGGAACACGCACTGCTCATAGGTCAGCAGTCCTTCTACCGCGAACGCCTGGAAAATGACGATGGATGACGACGAGCTCTGCAGCAGCGCCGTAAACAGGAATCCGAACAGGATGCCGGCCGCCGGATTGGATAAAAGTCCCAGCGCATTTACGAATTCCTCGCTTTTCGCGAGCGGCGCGATGGCCGCCTTCAGGATCCCGATGCCCACGAACAGCATGCCGAAGCCCAGGATGATGCGGCCGATATGCTGGACGAAGGTCTTTTTCACAAAAACAGCCAGCACGACGCCCACAAACAGAATGAACGGCGCGAAGGACACCAGGTCGAAAGCGGTGATCTGCGCGGTCACGGTCGTACCGATATTGGCGCCCATGATCACACCGACCGCCTGGGAAAGCGTCATCAGCGCGGAATCGACAAATCCGATCACCATCATGTCCGTCGCGGAGGAGCTCTGGATCAGCACGGTCACCAGAACACCGATCAGGATGGCCAGGATCCGGTTGCCGGCCACCTTTTCCAGAATGACGCGGAGCTTGTCGCCGGCCGCATTGCGCAGTCCCGCGGACATGACGGTCATTCCGTACAGAAACAGGCCTACACCGCCCAGGAAGGACATGATGTTAACAAAAGACATGGCAGCACCTCACAAACTGTCACAGATTACGGACGGGTCAGGGTATAGGTCTTCCCGTCGGCCGAATTGGTCAGGCGGATCGTATTGAAATCGACGATCTCGATATCACAGAGCCGGCCCGAGCCGGATGCCAGCCCGAAGCGTTCCGCCCGGATGCCGGCTCCCGCCGCGGTCGGCGGAATATTGTATTCCACCACGAATACGCCGTTGTTGCGCATGACGGTCAGGGAAGCCGCTCCGTCCGCCGACGTCCACACGCCGGAGAGGAAAAAGATCATATAATCATTGCTGCGGCACAGCGCGCGGACATCTTCCCGCAGGTTCCACAGATTCCACAGATCGCTGATGGAGAAGGCCGTGTTCTCCTTGGCCATGGACATGGCGTACTGGATAAAGCTGCGGGTCACACCCGCGCCGTCGCTGACCTGCTCCAGGAAGCGGTAGACGTTGTAGGGCAGCCATTCGTCCGTCATCATCCAGGTGGCGCCGTTTTCGCTGTGTCCCGCAAGGGCCGGCGTTTTTTCGATCAGATAGGCGCAGATATGGGCCCGGTTCGCGGTGGAAACAAAGCCCATGCTCGACATGGCTTCCAGATACGGACGGCGGTCCGTGTTGTCCAGCATCATGTCGGCCCAGCGTTCCAGCACGTTCGTGCGTTCGTCGGCCGCGCCTTCATGGCTGCGGATGCCGTACAGCGTGCTGTAGGCTTCGCGGAAATCTTCCGGCGTCGGGTTCTCCTTTTCAATCAAGGCCCTGGCCGCCCGCATCTGGGCTTCCTGCACGATCTCGCGGCTTTCCTGGGAATCGCCCAGTTCTTCGATCAGACGGTCGGCTTCCTCATTTTTGCCCTCATCCCACAGCTTCAGGATCTGGCGGTAGATCAGTTCGCGGCCCATCTGGTCGCTGTCCTTATAGCCTTCCAGACCGGCCAGGAGGCGTTTGGCCCGCTCCCAGTCCTGGGTCTCCATGCAGCGTTCGGTCAGGGTATACTGCCATTCCTTCTTGTTCACCTGGCCGTCCTCCAGCTGGGCGATCAGGGCTTCCGCGTCGTCGTAGGCTTCCTGATCCAGCAGGGCCGTGAAGATCTCATCCGCTTCGTCCTGCAGGTGTTCGTTGTAGGAGCTGTAGCGGCCGAGAATCTGCGCCAGACGTCCCCAGTCTTTCTTTTCGCCGCATTCTTCCAGATAATCGGACGCTTTGATCGCGATCGTCAGGTCCAGGTTCCGGAAATCGTGGAACGCATAGGCCATTTCGGCCACGGCTTCGTCCTCCTGCTTTTCCATCAGGTCCAGCAGTTTCGTTTCGATGGCCTTCTCGTAATAGGTGCGGTTGCCGATCTCGGGCTCAAAAACTTCCAGCATGGCGGCCGCCAGGAAGTACTGGCCTTCGTCCAGCAGGCTGTCGAAGCGGGCCGTCACGTCTTCCTTCGGATCCGCCAGGACCTCGGCAAACTGCTGGGAAAGCTCCAGCGCGTGCGCGAAATCGCCGGCATCCATCAATGTTTTCTGTTCTTCGACGATCATGGTGCGGACGCCGTCCGGATCTTTCAGGTACGGGCCGATCCCGGCATAGGCGTCGACCGCCTTCTTGTAATCCTTTTCGTCCAGCGTGCGGCGCAGCGCGGTTTCGAAGGCGTCATCCAGTCCTTTGACGTGTCCGGCGGGCAGCTGCGAGAGCGCCTCCTGCGCCTTTTCGTAATCATAATCCTGGATCAGCAGCTTCTGCAGATGGGAGCCGGCCATCGCGTCGTATAAGGATGTATCCACGGCCGGGTCATGTACGTTCGACAGAGAAGCCGCCGACTCCGCCAGGCGGCCGTTCTGCAGTTCCCACAGGGCTTTTTCCAGCCAGGTCTGCTCCAGCATAAGCGCGCTGTCGCGGTAATTGCCCAGAGACTTGAAGCCGTCGATGGCTTCCTGATACCGGCCGTTCTGACGGTTCGTCTCACTCAGGCGGTAGGAAGCCGCCGGGCGGATAAACAGGAAATAGGCCGCCGTCAGCAGTCCTGCCGCGGCCAGAACGCAGGCCGCGATGATCAGGCCGGTCCTGCGGCCCGAGCGGGATTCCTCCTCCTGCTCCTCTTCTCTTTCGTCTTCTGATTCTATTTCTTCCGTTTCGGTGAGCGGGATTATCGGAAGGCCCGGTTCCGGCTCCGCCTGTTCCGGATCCCGAAGGTCCGGATGCTGCAGTTTTCCGGTCTCCGTCAAGGCGATCTTCGGAAGCTCCTGCTCTTCCTCCGCGGGATCTTCCGGAATAAACTGCAGCGGTTCCTCCGCAGGATCATTCTCCGGAGTCTTTTCCGCGGCACTTCGGCGCAGCAGCAGTTTGGTTCCGCAGCGCTGACAGAAGCCGTATGCTTTCTCCGGTCCGAATTCCTGCTCGTTTCCGCAGATCGGACATTGATAGCGACTCATTGCCCCCACATGCTCCTTTCGCATAAAGGCTGACACATAGTCAAACAAACCGTTTGAAAAAACGGTTGAACAGATTATACACTAAATGTCCGGAAAAGTCAAACGGCTCTCCCGCGGGGGAGAGCCGTTTTCGACGGAAAAGCGGTGCCGTTACCGCAGTTCGGCCGCCTTTTCTTCATAGAAAGCCAGGCTTTCGGGATTGGACAGGGCGTCACGGTTTCCGACCGGTCTTCCGTTCAGGATATTCGTGACCGCGCCTTCCACCTTTTTGCCGTTTAACGTGGTCGGGATCTCCGGCGTTTCCAGGATCACGGCCGGTACGTGGCGCGGCGAACCCTTGGTGCGCAGGGCCGTTTTGATGGCCTTGATCAGAGCGTCGTCCAGCACGGTTCCCGGCATGCACTTGACAAACAGGACGATCCGCTGGTCGCCGTGATAATTCTGCCCCACGGCCAGGGAATCTTCCACGCCGGGGATCACGTTGACGATATTGTAGATCTCCGCGGTGCCGATGCGCACGCCCGAAGGCTTCAGGATCGAATCGCTGCGGCCGCAGAAGGTAAGGCCGCCGGTATTGCCGTGCAGGATCACGTAATCGCCGTGGCGCCAGATGCCCGGATAGACGTCAAAATACGCGCTGTGGTAGCGGGCGCCGTCCGGATCGTTCCAGAAGTAAAGCGGCATGGAGGGGATCGGCGCTTCGCAGACCAGTTCGCCTTCCTTGTCGCGGATCGGCTTGCCGTTCTCATCATAGCATTCCACTTTTTCACCCAGGCCGATCGCCGCCAGTTCGCCGCTGTAGACCGGGATCATCATATTGCCGATGCCGAAGCAGCCGTTGATGTCCGTGCCGCCGGCGATGGAATTGAAGTGGTAGTCTTCCTTGATCTCGGAGTACACAAAATCCCAGCCCGCGTCGGACAGGGCGGAGCCGGTCTGCGAAATAGCCCGCAGCTTCGACAGATCCGCATGTTCCTTCGGCGAGAAGCCCTGTGCGATCAGCATGTGGATATAGCTGGCGGACAGGCCGAAGTCCGTGACTTCCTCCTCTTCCAGCACTTTCCAGATGGCTGCGTTGTCCGGGTAGGAAGGATTGCCTTCGTACAGCACCAGCTCCGCGCCGGTGCCCAGCGCCGCGGCCTGCCAGTTCCACATCATCCAGCTGCAGGTGGTGATATAGCAGAGCTTGCTGCCCTTCTGAATATTGCAGTGCAGGGTCAGTTCCTTTAACTGATTGGCCAGAATACCCGCGTGGGACTGGACCATGCATTTGGGCTTGCCGGTGGTGCCGGAGGAGAACATGACGAACAGCGGATGGGAAGCCTCGACCTGCTCGTATTCAAACCGTTCCGGCAGCGGGGCCAGATAATCTTCAAAACGTACGGCATTCGGGATCTCACCGGTCGTGCCGTCTCCGGCATAATGGACCACGAGTACGCGCTTTAAGGACGGGATGCGGGCCGCGATCTCTTTCGCATTTTCCAGCGAGGAGAACGTTTTTCCCTTGTAGACGTAGCCGTCGGTGGTCACCAGGATCTTCGGCTCGATCTGTCCCACGCGGTCCGCGGCGGCGCCGGCCCCGATATCCGTGGCACAGGAGCACCAGACCGCGCCGACGGCAGCGGCGGCCAGCATGGCGATAATGGTTTCCGGCAGGTTGGGCAGATAGGCGGCAATGGTATCACCGGGCTGAATGCCTTCTTTCCGGAAAGCCTCGGCCAGACGCCACACCGTCTCCTTTAATTCCCGGCGGCTGATGACGCGGCGTACGTGCGCCTCGCCCCGGAAGGTGATCGCCGTGCCCGGTTCATCGCAGAAGCGCAGCATATTCTCCGCATAGTTCAGGCGGGCTCCCACAAACCAGCGGGCACCGGGGAACTTCTTCACGTCGTCCACGACCGTATCGTACGGCCGGGAGCAGATCACGTCGAAATAATGCCACAGCGCATCCCAGAACGCGGGGATCTCCCGCACGGACCAGTCGTACAGTTCCTTATATTCCTTGAAATCCTGACCGCAGCGGCTGTTCACATACCGCATAAAATCCGCCATCCGGCAGGAATTCTTCACTTCTTCCGACGGCTTCCAGAGTAATTTCTGCATATTCATTGCCTTTCTCCCCTCGTCCCGGGGAAATGCTTCTTGCGGACGATTTTCACTCATTTAGTTATAACAAAAATCCGGTCTCAAGACAAGACCGGATCAAAGGAAACGGCAGATTTCACCGGGCGGATCTACGGCTGATCCGGTGCTTTCCCCTGCAGCAGGCTGAAAACTGTTTTCAGCACAGCAGCCAGCTGTTCTTCCGACACACCGCATATGACAGCTGACACTTTAGCATCCCCAATCCTGGCATCCGCATGATACCCGGTCCTTTTTTCAGAGACCGTTTGCTCTCCGTAAACCCGGATAATGCATTCCGTCCCCCCGAGACAGGACTTTTCGAGAGATTCCTCCGGTTCTTCTTCCGGCAGAACATCTCCTCCGGGCCAAACAGTATTCTGCGACCGTGAAAGGGTGACCAGCGCCGAAATATGCCTGGTCCGCAGATCAATCTTGTTTGCGTCATAAACAGCCTCTCCGTCCCGAAAGACTCCCGGAAAGGGAAGGAAGGACGAATACAGATCGGAAGATACCCGATCCCCCAGAACAGACTCCAGCGCCAAGCTGAGTGTGTCCGTGTCGATCGACAGCCCATAATATTCCGACAGTTCCTGCTGCGGCATTTCCGTCACATATGCCATTCGGGGATCTTTTTCATCCCGGATCTCGGCCGCCAGCGGGACAGAATAGACATCTGACTTATTTTCCGGAAGGCGGTTGATGACAAGTCTGTCTTCCGGCAGGGGGTCCGATTCTGTAGGGGCGGGAGCTGCAGCCGGCGATTCTGTGGCAGAGGGTTCCGCAGCCGGCGGTTCCGTGGCAGGCAGTTCTGCAATGGCTTGCTCTGTCGCCCTTTGTTCTGTTTTCGAAGGAGCTGCCTTCGCGCTCCCCTGCTGCTCCGCTGCCGGGGTGGGAGCCGGGGTCCTGTGATCAGCTGAGCAGCCTGCGGGAAGAATGAGGAGAGCAAAAAGCAGGGCGATTACGCCTATTGTTACAATCCGATTTGACTTAACTCCGGAATTCATCATCAGCATTCTAGGCACCTCCTATTTTCTATTATCCGCCAACTATTTCCATTTCTTATTATATTCT
>CADBQE010000085.1 GCA_902796695.1 uncultured Lachnospiraceae bacterium | reverse complement strand
CTTGCCATATCACATCGTAGGGGCCGACGGCCCAGGCCGCCCTCTCTTGCTGCTGCGCAGCAATTCACCTTGTTTGTAATCGGCCCGTCCCCAAACGGCCTTGCCCGGGATGGTGTTCCGGCGGCCTCATCCGTTTTGCTGCGTTCCTCAGACAGTCCGGATCTCAATATCTCCGGAGACAGTAGTGAAACTGTACTCCGGCGACCCGGGCACATTTCCCGCAATGCCGCGGACATGCACGTCCCCGCTGACGCTCTGATGGCGCAGTTGGCAGGCACTGCCTTCCGGCAGGCGGACTTCTATATCGCCGGAGACCGATCGGACCGCCAGGCTTTCCGGGCTTTCCGAAAGCGTAAGGTCCAGATCCCCGGAAACGCTCTTCGCAAACAGACGCTTTGCCGCAAGCTCCAGTTCCGCATCTCCGCTGACGCATTCCACATGCATCTCCTCTGCCGAAAGATGATGGCCTTCCATGTCCCCGGAGGCCGTGGTCAAGAAAATGCTGCGGGCTTTGATGCCGCTTACTTCCAGGTCTCCGGATGCGGTCCGGAGCTTCAGCTGCTGCAGGCTCCCGGCCAGAGCGCGGGGCACTTCTATCTGCAGATCCTTTCCTTTGGCTTTTGTCCCGCCGGTATAAAAACCGGAGTCCTCCTGCCGGCCGGCGGCTGCCGTGTAAGCGATATGCAGGGTGTCCCCCCGCAGCTCCGTATAAAGGGGTTCCGCGCCTGCCGGGCGGCTCTCGCAGAGCCGGATATCGACCCGCTCCGCAGCCGTCACCTCCACGTCTCCGTCCAGCCAGACGACTTCCACGCTTTGAATGCCCTGCACGGGGAAGGTGATCTCATGATCCGCGAAGCCCTGACCGCTTCCGGCCCCGCCGGCTTTTACGGCGTTTTTTACGATATCATTGATCATCTTGCCCAGGCCGCTTAAGCCGCCAAGACCGGCGAGGCCCTTCAGACCTTTCAGCGTATCCGGGTCTTCCGGAGCGCCGCTCTCCGCATGACCGGTCCGGGGGTCCGTGCCGTCCTCTGCGGATGTGTTCCGGCTTTCTCCCTGCGTTTCCGCCTCGGCCGCCAGGGCCTCCACGATCTTTCGGGGATCCCCCAGCCGTTCGGCGGCTTCCTCTTCCGTCAGGCCTTCTTCCCGCATGTCCTCGTATATTTCCTCAAAGAAATCCCGGTAGGCCTCCCGGTCTTCCATGCCCCGGGCCGCCAGCTCCTGTTCCAGTTCTCTCAGAAATTCTTCTTTGCTCATCCCTTTGCCTCCCGAATAAAATCCATCATGTTTTCCACTTCCTGCCAGCTTTCCAGAAAAGCTTCGATCTGCTGCCGCCCCTGCTCCGTGATATGGTACATTTTCCGGAGCCGGGAATTGTGCTCCACCGAATAGACCCTTAATTCTCCGGCTCCTTCCAGCCTTCTCAGGATTGGATATAAGGTGGATTCGGAAATATCCACACAGACCGAAAGAGTACGAATGAGTTCATAGCCGTAGGAATCTTTCCGGCAGAGGGCCGATAAGATGCAGTTTTCCAAAAGGCCCCGTTTCATCTGCGGATCCAGCATATGATCACCTCCTTCGCATAGTACTATACAACGCATAGTATTATGTGTCAAGAGGCAAATCAAAAAAAGATGACAGCGGCGTGTCCCCTGTCATCTTCTCTTCTCTACGGTGTGTATATTTTACACGAACACGTACTCCTTCAGCCGCCGCATGGCTTCCTGCACGCGGGTGCGGGGGAGGGCCAGGTTCAGGCGCAGGCCGAAGGGCTCGAAGAAGGGGCGGCCGTCCTGGAGGCCGACGCCGACGTCCCAGGCGGCGGAGATGATGTCGTCCATGGAGCGGCCGGTGCGGGCGGCGTATCCGTCGCAGCTGAGGAAAACAAGGTAGGTGCTCTGCGGGCGGCTCACGGTCACGCCGGGGAGTTCATCGCGCACGAAATCGCAGACCAGGTCGATGTTGCCCTGCAGCACGTCCAGCAGCTGACGGAGCCATTCCGCGCCTTCTTCGCTGTAAGCGCCAATCAGCGCATGCATGGACAGCACGTTCAGGCTGTTGTAATGCGTCATATCGCCCTGCTTCACCATCCGGTCCTGCAGCGTGCGGTCATAGGCGATGCTGTAGCTGTTCCAGAGGCCGGAGAGGTTGAAGCCCTTGCTGGGCGAGTAGAAGGCGACGGTGCGGCGGCGCGCGTCCCCGCTGACGCTCTGCGTCGGGATATGCACATGGCCCGGCAGGATCAGGTCGGACCAGATCTCGTCCGCCGCGACCACGCAGTCATATTGTTCGAACAGCGCCATCGCCCGCTCGATCTCCCACCGTTCCCACACGCGGCCTGTCGGGTTGTGCGGCGAGCAGAAAATGGCAAAATGGATATGGTTTTCGGCCAGACGGCGCTCCATATCCTCAAAATCCATGCGCCAGACGCCGTCCGCGTCCTTTTTCATGGGCGATAGCTCCGCGCGCCGGCCCAGATCCTCCAGCACGTGGGAAAAGCCGATATACGCGGGGCTGTGCATCAGCACCTTGTCGCCGGGCGCGGTGAACGCCTTCATCAGCGAGGCCACGCCGCCCAGCACGCCGTTGTGATATCCGATCTGCCACTTTTCCAGCCCGCTTACGCCGTGCCGCTTCTGCCAGTCGAAGATCGCCTGATAATACTCCGGCCGCGCCAGAAAATATCCGTACAGCGGATGTTCCGCGCGCTCGACGATCCTCCGCGTAATGGACGGCGCCGTCGGAAAATTCATATCCGCCACCCACATCGGGATAAAATCGAACCCCTCCTTCGGCGCTTTCGGCCCGAACCCCCAGCCGAGTCCTTCCACGGCCAGCGCATCCATTCCCTCCCGGGCAATGATCGTGGTAAAATCGTATGTCATGTCATTTCCTCCTCTTGTGACGTGACAGGGGGACGGTTCCTTTGTCATCTTTTGTGACAAAGGAACCGTCCCTCTGTCACGTTTTCTTATCCCCACCGATACACCTTATCGATCGTCTTCCCGTCCCGCATCCGGGCCACGAAATTGCCGGAGAGCATTTTTTCCTCCGTGCCGTCCCGGACCAGCAGGAAATAGGTTGAGATCACGTATCCGTCGTGATATCTCGCATCATAAATGTTCGCGGAGACGAGTTCCAGCGGGCCTTCCGCCGCGACGTCCGCCCGCTCCAGTGCGGAACGGATGATCGACTCCGTCTCTTTCCGATAGGAAGTGACCGCGTCCGATACCTGCCGGAAGCAGGCCTCTTTCCCGGGGAACCGGCCGTCGGAGACGGGTGCGCCGCGCAGGATCCGCAGCGGGGCGGGGCGCTCTGCGGGCTCGAAATCATACACTCCGGCCTGCCGCAAGGCGTGGATCATCAGTGCACCGGTAAAATAGCAGGAGATGCGGATCGGGAACAGGGCGCCCGGCTGCGTTGCCGTCTCCCGCATCCGGTCCGCGAGCGCGGCGGCCGCTGCTTCATCCAGCTGCTTCAGCACCTGCCATTCGACGTAATTGGCCGTGCCCTCGAT
>CADBQE010000084.1 GCA_902796695.1 uncultured Lachnospiraceae bacterium | reverse complement strand
TTCCGCGACATCTACGGCATGGACGTCATCGAGATCCCGACCAACGTGCCGGTGATCCGCAAGGACCTGGAAGATCTGGTCTACAAGACCAAGCGCGAAAAGCTGCACGCGATCGTGGAAGCCGTGACGGAAGCCCATGCCAAGGGCCAGCCCGTGCTGGTCGGCACGGTGACCATCGAGGCCTCCGAAGAGATCGCGGCGATGCTGCGCAAGAGAGGCGTGAAGCTGAACGTCTTAAACGCCCGCTATCATGAGATGGAAGCGGCCATCATCGCGGAAGCCGGCGTGCACGGCGCCGTCACCATCGCGACCAACATGGCCGGCCGCGGTACCGATATCAAGCTGGACAAGGAAGCGGTGGCAGCCGGCGGCCTGAAGATCGTGGGCACGGAGCGCCATGAATCGCGGCGCATCGACAACCAGCTGCGCGGCCGTGCCGGCCGTCAGGGCGACCCGGGCGAATCCCGCTTCTACATCTCGCTGGAAGACGACCTGATGCGCCTGTTCGGCGGCGAACGCATGATGAACCTGTTCAATTCCCTGCGCGTGCCGGACAACGAGCCCATCGAGCACAAGATGCTCTCCAAGGCCATCGAGCGGGCCCAGGAGCGGATCGAAGGCAACAACTTCGGCATCCGCAAGAGCCTGCTGGAATTCGACCAGGTCAAGAACGAGCAGCGCGAACTGATCTACGCCGAGCGCCGCCGCGTACTGGACGGCGAAGACATGCGCGGCGTGATCATGAAAATGCTGGCGGATGTGTGCGACGGCGAAGTGGACACCTACATCTCCGACGACTCCCACCCGCAGGAATGGGAGCTGGATGACCTGAACCAGGCCCTGATCCCGCTCGTGCCCATCGCCCCGATCACCGAAGAGACCGTCTCCGGCATGCGCCACAAGAGCGACCTGAAGCAGTATATCAAGGAAGAAGCGGTGCGCCTGTACGAAAAGAAGGAAGCGGAGATCGGCGATCCCGAGAAGATGCGCGAGATCGAACGCGTGGTCCTGCTGCGCTGCGTCGACAGACGCTGGATGAACCATATCGACGATATGGAGCAGCTGCGCCAGGGCATCGGCCTGCAGGCCTACGCCCAGAAGGATCCGGTGGTGGAATACAAGATGCAGGGCTTCGACATGTTCGAGGCCATGACCGCCGGCATCCAGGAAGACACCGTGCAGGCGCTGCTGCATATCCGCCAGGAACAGAAGGTGGAGCGCGAGCAGGTCGCCAAGGCCGTCGGCACGAACCGGGACGAATCCGTGGCGAAAGCCCCGGTCAGACGGACGGACGTCAAGATCTACCCGAACGACCCCTGCCCCTGCGGCAGCGGCAAAAAGTAGAAGCAGTGCCACGGCAGAAAACAGTAAAGAAAGGCCTCAGGCAAAGGAACCCCTATGGTCGAATTAGACAGCTACAAATCCGAACTGGCCTCCCTCAAGGTCCCGCTGCAGGAAGTATGGGATTCGCTTGACGTAAAGGGAAAAAAGAACCGCATCACGGAACTGGACAAGATGATGGAAGAGCCGGATTTCTGGAACGATCCGGCGCGCGCCGCAAAGATCTCCGCGGAGCTCAAGAACATGAAGGACACCGTGGCCCAGCTGGAGGGCCTTTCCCGCCAGTATGAGGACATCGAAGTCATGATCGAAATGGGCTACGAGGAAGAGGACCCCGCCATTGCCGAAGAAGTGGGAACCATGCTGGCCGCCCTGCAGGACGAGCTGGAAGCGCTCCGCATGGAAACGCTGCTGTCCGGCGAATTTGACGAGGACAACGCGATCCTGACGCTGCGCGCGGGCGCCGGCGGCACCGAGTCCTGCGACTGGTGCTCCATGCTCTACCGCATGTATACGCGCTGGGCCGCCAAAAAAGGCTTTGAAGTCGAGCTGCTGGATATGCTGGAAGGCGAAGAAGCCGGCATCAAATCCGTCACGGTCCAGATCAATGGCTTCCACGCCTACGGCCTGCTCAAATCCGAACACGGCGTGCACCGCCTGGTGCGCATCTCGCCGTTCAACGCGGCCGGCAAGCGGGAAACGTCCTTCGTGTCCTGCGACGTCATGCCGGATATCGAAGAGGACCTGGACATCGAGATCCCGGACGACGACATCCGCATCGACGTGTTCCGCTCCAGCGGCGCCGGCGGCCAGAAGGTCAACAAGACCTCTTCCGCCATCCGCATCACGCACTTCCCGACCGGGATCGTGGTGCAGTGCCAGAACGAGCGCTCCCAGTATCAGAATAAGGACAAGGCCATGCAGATGCTGAAGGCCAAGCTGCTGATCTTAAAGCAGCAGGCCAACCTGGAAAAGGCCGCAGACATCCGCGGTGTGGTCCGGGACAACAATTTCGGATCCCAGATCCGCTCCTATGTACTGCAGCCTTATACGATGGTCAAAGACCTGAGAACGAACGTGGAAACGGGCAATGCCGCCGCCGTGCTGGACGGAGATATCGACCGCTTCATCTACGGCTTCCTGAAGGCGAAGGCGCTGGAAAAACAGGCGCCGGCGCAGGCTTAAGGCTCCGCGGGCTCCTCCGGTCCGCCGTACTGGAGCTTCTCCTGCAGGGCGATCCGGTAGATGGTCTCGCGGCCGCGGTAGTCCGAATCCGTGTAGCAGCGGACCACGGCGCGCCCCTTTTCATCCAGCTGCGG
>CADBQE010000083.1 GCA_902796695.1 uncultured Lachnospiraceae bacterium | reverse complement strand
CAGTTCATGACCGCACGGGCGGTCAGATACTCATCCTGGATGGTCTCCAGCCCCATCAGGCCCAGTTCTTTGCTCATGCCGAATCGGGTCACCATGGAGCGGGCCAGCGACGTGGCCTTTTCGATATCGTTGGCGGCGCCGGTGGAAACGGAATCGAAGAACAGTTCTTCGCTGGCCCGGCCGGCCAGAAGCGTTGTCAGCTCGGTTTCCAGTTCCGCCTGGGTCATCAGGTAGCGCTCCTCTTCCGGCGTCTGCATGACATAGCCCAGGGAACCCATGGTGCGGGGCACGATGGTGATCTTCTGCACCGGCTCGGAGTGCTTCTGCAGCGCCGCTGCCAGCGCGTGTCCCACTTCATGATAGGCCACGGTCCGCTTTTCCTTTTCGTTCATGACGCGGTCCTTCTTTTCCTTGCCCGCGATCACGACTTCCACGGATTCCAGCAGATCGGCCTGCGTGACGTAATTCCGTCCCTTTTTGACTGCCAGAATAGCCGCTTCATTGATCATATTGGCCAGGTCCGAACCGACGGCCCCCGAGGTGGCCAGGGCGATCTCCTGGAAATCCACGTCGTCGCCCATGTTCACGTTTTTGGCGTGCACTTTCAGAACCGCCACACGGCCTTTCACATCCGGCTTGTCCACGATGATGCGCCGGTCCAGACGGCCCGGGCGCTGCAGCGCGGGATCCAGCACTTCCGGCCGGTTGGTGGCCGCCAGGATGAAAACGCCCTTGGAGGAATCGAAGCCGTCCATTTCGGCCAGCAGCGCGTTTAAGGTCTGTTCGCGCTCGTCATTGCCGCCGTAGCGGGAATCGCGGGATTTGCCGATGGCGTCGATCTCGTCGATGAAGACGATGCACGGAGCCATCTGCTGCGCTTCCTTGAACAGGCTGCGCACGCGGCTGGCGCCCATGCCCACGAACATCTCCACAAAGTCGGAGCCGGCCAGGGAGAAGAACGGGACCTTGGCTTCGCCGGCCACGGCCTTGGCCAGCAGGGTCTTGCCGGTACCGGGCGGGCCCACCAGCAGCGCGCCCTTGGGCAGTTTAGCGCCGATCTCCACATAGCGTCCGGGATCATGAAGGAATTCCACGATCTCCATCAGAGACTCCATCGCCTCATCCTGCCCGGCCACGTCCGCAAAGGTCACGCCGGTGCTCTTCTGCACGTAGACCTTCGCGTTGCTTTTGCCGAAATTGCCCAGCAGTCCGCCGCCCTTGCGCATACTGAACATCCAGTAAAACATGACGAGGGCAAAGACCGCATAAAGCGCAATGGAGATCCAGCTGCCGTTGGAGACAACGGTCCCCGAATATTTGATGTTCCGTTCTTTTATGATCTCCAGGGCGGCGTCCTTGTCCACGATCGCCGTGGTATATTCCACGACGCGGCCCTCTTCCGTGACTTCGGCCGTGACGCGGTTGTACATCTCGTCGAAGACCACGGCCCGGACTTCCTTGTTTTTCAGGATGTCCAGGAATTCGTTATAGGTGGTCTCCGCCGTACGGCCTGCCAGAAGGCCCCGGGAAAAGAAAGAGAACAGCGCCAGCCCGGCCATGCTGATCAGCAGGATCAGCAGAACGGACCGGTTGTTTCTGTTGTCATTGTTGTTATTGTTGTTTTTGTTGTCCATCAGATTACTTCTTAAACGGCCTACAGCGCCGCTACGGCCTGCTCCATGACCGACGCGATGTCCTCATGGATCACCAGGTCCGCATGACTGTCCGCCGGGGTCGCGGTCTTATTGATCACAACAAGATTGTCTCCCCGGAAATAATGAATAAAACCGGCGGCCGGATAGACGATCAGGGAAGTGCCGCCCACGATCAGCGTATCGGCTTTCGCGATGGCGTGCACGGCGTTTTCGATCACGGTCTCGTCCAGCATTTCTTCATACAGGACGACGTCCGGCTTGATGATGCTGCCGCACAGACGGCAGTGCGGCACGCCCGGGGCGTCCAGCACATATTTCACGTCGTAGGCGGCATGGCATCGCGTGCAGTAGTTCCGCAGGACGGAGCCGTGCAGTTCGTAAACGGTGCGGCTGCCGGCCATCTGATGCAGGCCGTCGATATTCTGCGTCACCACGGCCTTCAGCTTTCCCATCCGTTCCAGCTTGGCCAGCGCGATGTGGCAGCCGTTGGGACGGGCTTCGGGATAGACCAGTTTGTCTTTGTAAAAGGCAAAGAAATCTTCCGGATCCCGCTCGAAAAAGCTGCGCGAGACCATTTCCTCCGGACTTAAGTTCCGGCCGTATTTCTGATTCCACAGGCCGTCCGCGCTGCGGAAGTCCGGAATGCCGGACGCCGTGGAGACGCCGGCTCCGCCGAAAAATACGATATTGCTGCTGTTTTTCAGAATCCCGGTCAGGATCTCTGCAGACATGGGGAGTCCTCCTTTGATCGGGCCGGCGTCCGGCCGGCCGGGGCGGATCGGATCTTACAGCATGCAGTTCCCGACGGTGCGGGGGAACGGCAGGACGTCGCGGATATTGCCCACGCCGGTCAGATACATGACGCAGCGCTCAAAGCCGAGGCCGAAGCCCGCGTGGCGCGTCGTGCCGTATTTGCGCAGATCCAGATAAAAGCCGTAATCTTCTTCCTTCATGCCCAGTTCGCGCATGCGGGTAAGCAGCTTGCCGTAATCCTCTTCTCTCTGACTGCCGCCGATGATCTCGCCGATGCCGGGCACCAGGCAGTCCATGGCCGCAACGGTCTTGCCGTCCGGATTCTGCTTCATGTAGAAGGCCTTGATGTCCTTCGGGTAATCCGTCACAAATACCGGACGCTTGAAGATCTCTTCGGTCAGATAGCGCTCGTGCTCCGTCTGCAGGTCGCAGCCCCAGCTGACCTTGTAGTCAAAGCGGTCGTTGTGCTTTTCCAGCAGAGCAATGGCTTCCGTATAGGTCACCCGGCCGAAATCGGATTCCATGACGTGGTTCAGGCGGTCCAGCAGGCCCTTGTCCACAAAGCTGTTCAGGAAATCCATCTCTTCCGGAGCGTTTTCCAGCACGTAGCGGATGATGTATTTCAGCATGCTTTCGGCCAGTTCCATGTCGTCTTCCAGATCGCCGAAGGCAAATTCCGGCTCGATCATCCAGAGTTCGGCCGCATGGCGCGTGGTATTGGAATTTTCCGCGCGGAACGTGGGGCCAAAGGTGTAAATAT
>CADBQE010000082.1 GCA_902796695.1 uncultured Lachnospiraceae bacterium | reverse complement strand
TTCCGGAACGGAAGTCCCCGGAGCACCGTCTTCCGCGGCCGAACCGTCCGCGACGGAGCCGGAAGAGACGAAAGAGCTGATCCATCCGTACCGCGAGGCCCTCTCCCTGTACAGTGAGGAGAAGCCGCGCCAGGTGCTGGTGCAGGATACGGATCTGTACGAGACCATGGTGCACGGCCGCTATTTCGACCTGTGGGACCGGCGCTCGCTCTATTTTACGGAGCCGGAGCTCTATGGCTTTGAGAATATCCTGATCAATATCCGCGGGGACAACGCCGCGGCCGCCTGGCTTGCGGAAAACGTGGGCGCGCAGGCGCTTCATCAGAAAGCGGACAAGGACAATTACATCCGCCTCCTTCTGATGCTGATCATCATGCAGTCGCAGGGCTTTTCCCAGGCGGGGAAAACATTGTCGGACTACGATACGCTAAAGACGTTTTCGAACTATACCGAAGACTTTGTGGATATCGGGCTGGATATCGTCAATCTTGACGAGTACGGCATTATGGGCGACCTGGGGATCAGCCTGGTGGGCATGGGCAAGAACACCGTTCACCTGACGGTCGATTCGCTGGCGGAATACGAAATGTACAGGGACGCGGCGGGCAATTACAACAATGCATACATCCTGCTGGATACCCTGAAAAACAACACGCAGGACAAGGAGCTGACCGCCGCGGTCGACACGATCTTCCCGCTTATCACGGAAGCCCGGAATATGATCTTCGGGGGCGATCTGAGTGATTTTACGACGGACGTGGTGATCGAGGGGATGAAAAGCGAGCTGTTCGTCAACACGCTGATCGCCTTTATGGAAGAGTCCGCGGCCTCCGATCAGTTCGC
Organism: uncultured Lachnospiraceae bacterium; assembly: GCA_902796695.1. Taxonomy (GTDB): domain Bacteria; phylum Bacillota; class Clostridia; order Lachnospirales; family Lachnospiraceae; genus UBA6987. Next base: position 4,403 of record CADBQE010000082.1, on the reverse strand, counting down.
GGCGGATACGCTGCCGTTTGTGAAGAAGCTGAAAACCGTCCTGAACAAGAAGATCATTCCCGGCTATTCCACGGCGAAGTTCCTCTATAAGTCCATACTGCTTGCCGGGGATCTTCTGTTTGACACCTCCAATACCTACAACCGCTACGCGGAGATGCAGTGCCTCTCGGCCATCGCGTCGGCGCTGCGCGCGCGGCTTTCCTCCTACGGATATGAGCCGGCGCTTGAGCGGGGCGGCATTGAAATGGCCAGGACGGCGGTTCCGGTCATGCAGTTCTATCTGCTGACCTGCATGCGCGGGGAATACTGCGCGGAGGATCTGGTGCTGAATGGCGGCGGAATCATCGATTATGTTCTGGGCAAGGATGACCCCGCGGCGGACAGAAAAGCGGAAGAGTGGTTTGCGGAGAAGGACAGCATCCTGTCGGAGATCTATAACGACGCGGACCTGATCCTCTGCACCGGCAATGAGGTCTATTACCGCTATCTGGAGAACACCATCCTTCCGGAATACGGCTGGGCCAAATGCGGCCCGATGGTATGGGACGTAAAGAGCCTTGACAGCAGCGCGAACGGGAATATGGCCGACGCACTCGCCGCGTGGAAGGACGAAAAGACCGGCGAGACCGCGACCGGCGTGGTCTCCGCCATCGTGCATGACTTTGACGGCGACAGTGTAAACGACATGCTGGTGCTGTTCCTGGATACGGCGCCGATCGGAGAGACCGCCCTCGCCCCGGTCTACAAAAACGCGACGGCGCTCGTGCTGAAGGCCAGGCTTTATACCATGCAGTACAGCGAACGCCCGGACGATGAGCCGGCCGTGACGGAAGCGGCGAAACCGCTGTCCGACCGTATTGTACTGCAGCCTTCCGGAGGGATCCCGGATATGCGGCAGTTCTTCCGCGAACGCGCGCTGGAGTGGCAGCGGATCCATGCCGTCGACTGGAGCCTCATCGACCGCTATACCGTTGTGGAGACGGACAGCATCGACCTGGCGGCGGAATTTTACGGCCTCGGCTACGGTTTTATGCGGGCCGGCCTGTACCGGCTGGATGACGTGCTCTACTTCTATACGAACGAGCATATGGACGATTATACGACCGGGGGCCCCGGGGTCATGCGGACGTGGCATGTGGAAGAGGGCCGCTTTGTCTTCGACTATGCCAGCCGCAGCATCGGCTGGGGACAAGGCAGCTTCCCGATAAATCTGGGCGATAAGCATACGGATTTCGGGCCGCTGCAGGGCGATATCTCAAGCGGGATCCTGGCGGAGTTTACGGCAGAGATCACAAGATACTACAACGAGGGAACACCGCAGTTCACGACCGTGACGGAAGACCGCTCCTATATCCGCACGGTTCTGGAGGAAGGCGAAGCAAAACTGAAGGAGCTGCGCGGCGAGGAGCCGGTCCGCACGCATGTGGAAACGATCGAAAACACCCACAAGGAAGAGGTCAAGGGCTGGGGGGCCGAGATCGCTGCGCTCAGCGGGATCGACATGAGCCTCTCCCAAGATCGCAATGCAACGAACGGGGAATACACGGCAACGTTTTCCACCGCCGGCGGGACCGATGTGGAGATCCGGATCGATACGGAAGGAACGATTACGTGGGTCGAGGTCCTGGGGAAACTCTCCGAACAGCACGGGGAATGGCAGACCGTCAAGGATGCCGTGCTGCAGTGGGAAAAGCTGGAGCTGCCGGAGGAGGTTGTCACGCATTTCCGGGGCGACTGCGGCAGAAACGACCGGCAGGACTATGACTGGGGCTATGTGCTGCTGGGGAACATGGACAATATTTTCATCCGGATCGTCCGGGAGTGAAGCGGGGAGGAAACATGGTTGAGTTAAGCAATGAACGGATCGATCAGATCCTGCACCGGGAAACGGTGAAAAAAGAAGACACGGATACGATCCTCCGCAGCATCTATACCAGGTATATGCGCCTGTATGAGAAGTATTTTGCGGACATAGAGGCTCTGAATGACGATGTGATCGCGGAACTCAGAAAATATCACGAAGAGACCCTGAGCCTGATCAAGTATTATTACCTGGACATCCCGCAGGATGTCTGCACAGCCCTCCGGGAATTCGGACGCCGGTATGATGCGAAACTGCTGGGGGCCGGGTGGCATGAAGTCGTTTTTGACAGCTACGAGGAGTTCAGAGACGGAAACGAGGAGGCGGGCAAGGAAGAGTTTGCCGCAAAGAATCTGGATGCCTTCTACGACGCGATGGATTATGTGTTCCGGCCGGGCTTCGGCACGGAAAGCCGGACCGCTGAGAAAGTCATAAGCGGCATCAGCGGACTGCTGTTCGGGGAGAAGTAAAAAAAGCTTCCCGCGCGGGATCCTTGTCGGCTTCTATCTGGAACTGCTGCGGATAATAAACGGACTGGAGGAATAAAGCATGTTTGGCAGCGGAAAGAAAAAGGCTTGCTGGATCCGGAAAACGCACCTTTTCCGGGCGGATGAGTACGTGTGCTCCGCCTGCGGAAGGCGCTTTGACAGGCCATATGTTCAGTGTCCGGGCTGCGGCCGGAACATGAGCGGGTCGAAGTATGATCCGACCTGGGTGGACGAGGCGGAAATCACGGATCTGCTGGACTGATCTCCCCGGAGCGGGAAGGGCATCCGATCCGAAGCGGGGCTTGGCGAGATGATTTATATTATCAGGCACGGAAAAACAGCCCTGAATCAGGCGCACCTGCTTCAGGGACGCAGCAACCATCCGTTAAATGAAACGGGGGTCCTTGAGGCGCGGGCCGCGGCCGAAAAGCTGCGCGGCGTGTCTTTTTCGCATGTATTTTCCAGCCCGCTGATCCGGGCGGTGCAGACGGCCGAGATCATTGTTCCGGACCGGAAGCCGGTGACCGACGAGCGGCTGATCGAGATGGACTACGGGCCGTATGAAGGGATGGATCTGGGGCATATGCCGCCGGAGCTGCTGACCTTTTTCCGCGACTTCATTCACAATCCGGCGCCGGCGGGGATGGAACAGCTCTCTTCCGTGGTGAAGCGGGCGGGCTCTTTTCTGGAGGATATCCGGGGGCTTTCCGGCAACATCCTGATCTCCACGCACGCGATTGCCATGAAGGGGATTCTGGAATACCTGACCCCGGCGTCGCAGGGAAGCTACTGGTACCGCTTTATCGGAAACTGCGAGATCTATACAGCGGAAAACGAAGGCGGCCGGATCGGCGTTCCTGTGGATTTCGAACCCTGATAATTCGGTCGGCGGCCCCCGCGGCGGCGCCTTACGGACAGATGCGGATCCGCAGGATATCCTCAAACGCGATCCGCTGTTCGTCTATCGTAAGGGTGCGGCTCCGGACGGGATCCGCGCCGCGGAAAATTCCGGAGACGGTCTGATACTGTCCCCGGGATCCGCAGGCTTCATGATTGCTGTCCGCACAGGGGACGAAATAGGTTACGGCAACGGGAATCCGGGTTTCCCGGGCCGCCCGGCCGCCCGCGGTCCGCTGCCGGAGCAGGGTCAGGGTCCGATCCAGTTCGGCCCGCTCTTCGTCGCTCAGTTCGCGGCGGTATTCGTAGATCTCGTTTTTTGCTATGACGGCCGCGCTGAAGCCGCGCAGGGCGTCAAACGGCGCGAAGATCTTGGCGCGTTTTCCGAGATCCATACGGGGATGCCTTCGCCGGAAGGGATCCAGCTTTTCATGACGGGGCCTTCCTTTCCGGAAGGCCTCTGTGTATCTGAAATTGCCGGGCATGGGGATAACGCCGATGTCGCTCATCACTTTTCCTCCCTGAGCGCCGGACGGGCTCTTTACGCTCTGTGCCCGCCGATCTGCATGTTCCGCTCCAGCGCCGTTCCGCCTTCCAGCATATTCATGCCCTTGAAAACGGCATTGGCACCGAAGCGGCAGCGGATTTCCCCCATAGCCGCCTGAATTCTTCTTTCTTTGTCCAATGCTTTATAATCCGTGAAAAAGTCCAGCTGAACCAGGCCGTCGTCGGCGCTGACATTTCCGGCGCAGATGCCCAGCCGGCGGAACAGCAGCCGGTGATCGGTCTTTCGGTCAAAGGCTTTCAGAAGTCCGTCTTTCACGGTAAGCAGCGAATTGGTCCTTTCGCGCATCCGCACGGTTCCGCCCCCGTGACAGGGGTGCAGCCGCCCGTAGAAGTCCGGCGTCACCGGACCGTTATAGGCCGGGCAGGCTTCCAGACTCTTGTAATCATAGGAGACCCACCAGGTAAAAACGGATGAGACCAGCTGCTTTTTGAACAGGTCCGCGCAGAGGCCGTCGATCATTTCCGAAAAGACGAGCCGGGCTTCCTCGTATTGGTAGGGCCGTGGCAGCACCTGCCCGGTCGAGAGGCTGTGCGCATCGGTGTGATACTGCTTGATGTCGCGCATCGTGACCGGCTCGATGCCCCAGGCG
>CADBQE010000081.1 GCA_902796695.1 uncultured Lachnospiraceae bacterium | reverse complement strand
CGGAAAGCCTTTCCGTGATCATCCAGCGCTATTATTTCAAGGCGACGCACGGAAAGCGGTTCTTCCGCATGACCCCGATCCATCATCATTTTGAACTGGGCGGCTGGTCCGAGCCCCGCATCGTCATCGTATTCACGGCGGTCACGTTCTGGTGCTGCGTGCTGGCTTATTTCCTGTCATAAGGAGCGCATATGGAGTGGAGTAAAGAAAAACCGATCCTGGTGGCCGGCGCCGGCATCAGCGGCACCAACGCGCTGCGCCTGCTGCTGCAGGAAGGCTATACGCCGATCCTGTATGACGGTAATCCCAAAGTGAATCTGGAAAAGGTCTATACCGCGCTGGGGCGCCGGGATTTCGAAGTGGTGCTGGGCGACCTGACGGACGAAGTGATCCGCCGCGTGCAGCTGTGCGCCATCAGCCCGGGCATCTGGCTGGACCGTCCTTTCGTAAAGCAGCTGCGGGCGGCCGGCGTGCCGATCCTGAGCGAGATCTCGCTGGCGTATCACTTCGGCCGCGGCCGCGTGGCGGTCGTGACCGGAACCAACGGGAAGACTACTACGACGACCCTGATCGGCCATATCATGGAAGCCGTAAACCCCGAAACCTATACGGTGGGCAATATCGGCCGCCCGTATTCGGAATATGCGACACGGACGACGGACGGCTCCATGACGGTCATCGAAATGTCCAGTTTCCAGCTCGAAACCACGGACGACCTGGTCCCGGATCTGCTGGTCATCACCAATATCCGCGCCGATCATCTGGACCGCCACGGCAGCATGGAAAACTATGTGGCGCTCAAGAAAAAGCTGTGCCTGCGCCAGACCCCGGAGCAGTTCACCGTGATCAACGGGGACGACCCCTGGCTGGCGGACGTCCCGACCCTGACGAAAGCCCGCGTGCTGCGCTTTTCTTCGAAGCGGGAGCTGGAAGAGGGCTGCTTCCTGCGGGACGGCGAGATCATCCTGCGGATGGACGGCCGCGAGTTCGATATCTGCCATAAAGATCAGATTCAGCTGTTGGGCATGCATAATACGGAAAATATCATGACCGGTGTTCTGGCCGCGTATGCGCTGGGCGCTCCGGTGGACATCATCCGCCGGCAGGTCCTGAGCTTCACCGCGGTGCCGCACCGCATGGAGTATATCTGCACCCGGAACGGGGTCAAATATTACAACGATTCCAAAGCCACCAATCCGGATTCCGTGATCAAGGCCATGGAGGTGGTGACGCCGCCCGTGGTGCTGATCGCCGGCGGCTTCGACCGCCATGCGGATTACCGCGAGATGGTCGAAAGCTTCCGGGGCATTGTCCGCTCCGCAGTGCTCCTGGGCACCACCGCTCCGGATATCGCGGAAGCCATCGCCCGCTGGTGCCCGCTGCCGACGACGATCGTGGGCACGCTGGAAGAAGCCGTGAAGCTGGCCGCGGGACAGGCGCAGGAAGGCGATACCGTGCTCCTGAGCCCCGCCTGCGCGAGCTGGGACATGTACCCGAATTTTGAAGTAAGGGGAGACGAATTCAGGCAGCTTGCCTTAAAACAGTAACGCTATGAGAGTAAGACGGATCAATCTGCGCGAACAGAAATACGGATATGACATCGGCCTGCTGTTTGTCACGATATTTTTGTGCATTTTCGGACTGATCATGATCTACAGCGCCAGCTATTATACGGCGATCGTCAAGGGGCTCAGCCCCAGCTACTACCTGAACAAGCAGCTTGTTTCCACCCTGATCGGACTGGGCCTGCTGCTGGTCATGGCCGCGGTCCCCTACCGGATCTTCAGCGGCTGGCTGTCCGTCGTGGCCTACGGCGTCGGCCTGGTCCTGATCCTGCTGACCACGTTCACCTCGCTGGGCCATACCGCCGGCGGACGTACCCGGTGGATCACGTTGTTCGGCCAGACGTTCCAGACCGCGGAGATCGTGAAGGTCGGCGTTATCGCGATGCTGGCCTGGCTGGTGATGCGTTTTGCCCGGAAGCTCCGGGGGTGGAAGCTGTGGCTCATCATGCTAGGGCTCTCGCTCATCCCGGCGCTGCTGGTGTTCTCCAACGACCTGAGCTCCTCGGCCATCATCCTGTCGATCCCGATCGTCATGATCGTGATCCTGAACAACAATAAAAAAATGACGATCGCTCTTGCCGCCCTTTTCGTCCTGGCGGTCATCGGCCTGATCTATATTAAGACCATGGATCTGGACAAGCTGATGCAGTTCGGCCGGTGGGTCGATGAACATACCCCGCTGCATGAATATCAGATGCGGCGCCTGTACGTGTGGAACGATCCCACCTACGATGCGCGCGGGGACGGCTATCAGGTCCTGCAGGGCCTTTACGCGATCGGCTCCGGCGGCCTGTTCGGCAAGGGGCTGGGCGCCGGGACGCAGAAGCTCGGCTTTGTGCCGGAAGCGTCCAACGACATGATCTTCACAATCCTCTGCGAGGAACTGGGCCTGTTCGGCGCGTTCGCGCTGATCCTGCTGTACATCTTCATGCTGTACCGCATGCTGCGCATCGCCCTGCAGGCGGAGGATGCATACGGAGCCCTGTTCACGATCGGTGTCATGACCCAGATCGCGGTCCAGGCCTTCTTCCATATCGCCGTGGTAACGAATCTGCTGCCCAATACGGGCATATCGCTGCCGTTTATCAGCTACGGAGGCACCTCCTCGATCTTCCTGATGGGGGAAGTGGGCCTGGTGATCAGCGTCGGACGGGGCCGCAGAGAAAAGAGGCAGGCGTGAAAAAGTGGCTGCTGGCGATCCTTCTGGCGGCGGCCGCGGCGCTTGTCATTCTCGCCCTGATCCCTGCCGGAACGATCCGATACGAAGGAAATGCCTATTACAGTGAAGAGGAACTGACTAAAGAGATCTTCGGAGACAGCAAGCCCCGGTTTTTTGTGGCGCTGCTTCAGGAGAAGCTGGGCGGTCATAAAGCGATCCCGTTTGTGGATCATTACGAAGTGCAGTTCGGGAGGGGCCGCTCGATCACCGTGCACCTGTACGAACGGTCGCTGGCCGGCTACCTGCGCTTCCAGGACTACAATCTGTATTTTGACTGGAGCGGCACGGTCGTGGAAAGCAGCAGGCAGCGGATCGAGGACGTGTTCGAAGTCACGGGCCTTGCCGTCAGCCACGCGGTCGTGGGCGAAAAACTGCCCGTGACGGACAGCAATGTGATCGATACCGTGCTGAGCATCAGCCAGTTCCTGAAAACGGAAACGATCCAATGGAACGGCGAAGAGACCCGCCTGGCCGACCTGGCGGAGAAGATTCGCTTCAGCAGCGAGGGGGTGTCCGTGAGCTTCGGGGACATCGACGTGCTTTTGGGCAGTGCGGACAGCATCGATTCCAAATTATTCCTGATGGCGGACATTCTGCCCGAACTTGCCGGCCGGAAGGGCACGCTGTATCTGGATAATTATCAGTCCGGGGCCGTCAGACCACACTATGTCTTCAAAGAGTCGGAGCCGGAGGCGCAGCCCGGGGAATAAGCGGGCTGTTTCTTTTTCGGAAATTTTCTTCCTTCGGTCTTGATTCTTACCGGAAAATCCCCTATACTTGAGAAGAAACTGAGGGAGACCATCCGGCGGACAGCGTACAGCCGTCCGTTTGCAGTATTCATAAAATCGTCACATTCGGGAGGTAGCAGGATGTTGGAGATAAAGGCCAACAATATGGACAGCGGCGCAAAAATCTTTGTGATCGGTGTGGGCGGCGCCGGCAATAATGCCGTGAACCGCATGATCGACAGCAACACGGAAGGTGTGGAATTTATCGGAATCAATACGGATCGTCAGGCTCTGCAGGCCTGCAAAGCCCCTTCCACGATTCAGATCGGAGAAAAGCTGACGAAAGGCCTGGGCGCCGGCGCGAAGCCGGAGATCGGCCAGAAGGCAGCGGAAGAAAGTGAAGAAGATATCGCCTCCGCGATCCAGGGCGCGGATATGGTATTCGTGACCTGCGGCATGGGCGGCGGCACCGGCACCGGCGCGGCTCCCGTCGTGGCGCGCATTGCCAAGACCATGGGCGTCCTGACCGTGGGCGTTGTGACCAAGCCCTTCCGCTTTGAAGGCAAGGTCCGCATGCAGAACGCCAACAGCGGCATCGAAAAGCTGCGCGAAAGCGTAGATACCCTGATCGTGATCCCGAATGACAAACTGCTGGAGATCATCGACCGCCGCACCTCCATGCCCGACGCGCTGGCCCGCGCGGACGAAGTCCTGCAGCAGGCCGTACAGGGCATCACGGACCTGATCAACGTCCATGCGCTGATCAACCTGGACTTTGCCGACGTGCAGACCGTCATGCAGGATAAGGGCGTGGCCCATATCGGCATCGGCCGGGCCAAGGGCGACGACAAGGCCATCGAAGCCGTCAAGATGGCGGCTACCAGCCCGCTGCTGGAAACCAGCATCATCGGCGCCAGCGACGTGATCCTGAACGTATCCGGCGACGTAGGCCTGATGGAAGTCTATGACGCGGCCAGCTACATCACGGATCTGGTAGGCGAAGACGCCAACATCATCTTCGGCGCCACCTACGACGACACCATTCAGGACGAAGCGACCATCACGGTGATCGCCACCGGCCTGACGGAAGACGCCAAGCCCGCTTCCGCAAACGCGGCCAAGACCCTTTCCGCTTTCCGTGCGGAGCGTCAGGCTGCCCCGAAGACACCCGCGGAAGAAAAAGAAAAGAAAACGGAACCTGTCGTGAACAGCGGCAGTTACGTCCGCCAGCCCGCGCAGGTCCCGAATGCTACGGTGACCCGCCGCGAGATCAACGTACCGGGATTCTTAAAGAGATAAAACCGGCCGGAGCGGAAATCCCATTGTGGGGGCGGGCGGATTCGTCCGCCCCCTTTTGCAGGGGAGGCATGCATGGAACTCCTGGTTGTAACGGGAATGAGCGGCGCCGGCAAGACACAGGCCCTGCAGACGCTGGAAGACATCGGCTACTACTGCGTGGACAATATGCCCCCGCAGCTGTTTGTATATCTGATGGATCACGACTACGCCGGCGGCATGCTCCGCGAAAAAACCGCCGTCACGCTGGATATCCGCAGCGAGATCCTGTTCACGGGCCTGGATTCCGTGCGCGAAGGCCTGGCCCGCCAGGCGGTGAACACGCGCATCCTGTTTCTGGATGCTGATGACGAATCCCTGAAAAAACGCTACAAGGAGACCAGACGCCTGCATCCGCTGGTCATGCGGAAAAAAGCGGCCACCCTGCCGGAAGCTCTCGTGATCGAGCGGGAACATCTGGAGCCGTTAAAGAAGCAGGCGGATTTCGTGATCGACACCTCGCACCTGAGGACCAAGGAACTGCGCAGCCGTCTGATCAAACTCTTTGCCCCCGCGGACTTTGAGGACATGAGCATTGAATTCGTAGCCTTCGGCTATAAATACGGCATCCTCGCGGACGCGGACCTGGTCTTTGACCTGCGCTGCCTGCCCAACCCGTTTTATGTGGAGGAACTCCGCATGCTGACCGGTGAGGACACGGCCGTCCGGGACTACGTCATGGCAGGAGAGGAGGCGAAGGGCCTGTTCGCGCGCATGGAGGAGCTGCTCCGCTATTCGCTGCCCCTGTACCGGAAAGAAGGCAAGGCGCGCCTGGTGGTGGGCTTCGGCTGCACCGGCGGCCAGCACCGCTCTCTGGCGGTGGCAGGCCTCATGCAGGAAGCGCTGGAAAAGGACTACCCCGGCATCCGCGTGATCTGCCGCGACAAAGACGAAAACCGCTACGAGATCAGCATGCGTTAATGCCCGGCAGGACCTCATAAAAAAGCGCATCCCGGAGGATGCGCAGGGGAAGGGGAAAATGAAGGTTGTTTGTCTGTCTGCCCCTATTATGCCGGGAAATTTTGAAGGAAGTGTGAAGAAGCTGTGCTTCTTCCGTGAAAAGTTCATAACGGGAGGATGAAAATGATCGACTATCAGGCCCAGCTGGATCTGGCCAACACCAAAAACGCGTTTATGCTCCACAACGGGATCCGGGCCGTATCCGTGAACGATCACGAGGCCGTCTGCGAAGCGGACGCCGCTCCGGAAGCCCTTAACCATATGGGAACGGTGCACGGCAGCATGATGATGACCATTGCCGAGATCGCCGCCGGCCTGATGGCCCGCAGCGACGGCCGTCCTTACGTATCCGTAGGCGCCGGCTTCCGCTTTATCGGCGGCGGAAAAGCGGGTGAGAAGATCACCGCACGCGCGGAACTGGTAAAGCGCGGCCGTACGATGGCCTTCATCCGCACCCGCGTCTTCCAGGGCGACAAGCTCCTGCTGGACGGCGACGTGAATTTCTTCTGCACCGAGAAATAAGTGCCGCCGGCTCCGCCCGGCGCGCTTTTGACCGCAGGGTCATATCAGCAAGATGACATGAAGGAGGTATACACAATGTCATACGTCAAAATCACAAAGGAAAATTTTGAACAGGAAGTGCTGCAGTCCGACAAGCCTGTGCTGCTGGATTTCTGGGCTCCCTGGTGCGGCCCCTGCCGTATGGTAGGCCCCGTGATCGAAGAGATCGCCGAGGAACGGACCGATATCAAGGTTGGCAAAATCAATGTGGATGAACAGCCGGAACTGGCTGTGCAGTTCAAGGTCATGAACATCCCCGCCCTGTTCGTCATGAAGAACGGCGAGGTGACCAACAAAGCGCTGGGCGCCCGGCCCAAGGCCCAGATCCTGGATCTGCTGTAAAGCGGAAGAAGGGCTCCCGGACAGGCGGTTTCCGAAATACAAAAAAATTTCGGGGTGTCGATCAGAAAGTGATTGACACCCCGCCTGTTTTATACTATAATCACCCTTGCGCTTAAATGCGCGGGTGTAGTTCAATGGTAGAACACCAGCCTTCCAAGCTGGACACGTGGGTTCGATTCCCATCACCCGCTTCTCCGCGCCGCAGCCCAGAGATTGGCGCCGGAGAAGATACATGGTGGGTTTAGCACAGTTGGTTAGCGCGTCAGATTGTGGTTCTGAAGGTCGTGGGTTCGAGTCCCACCACCCACCCTCCTTGGG